>JAUSMG010000094.1 GCA_030645295.1 Saprospiraceae bacterium
TGGCCAAGCAGTGGAATTCCCCCAAAGTTTCTCCTATGCTCAATGCCGGCCTGCAGATCACCGCCGGGGGCCTGGGTGGTTTTGTGATGAGTTTCTTTTTTGACTCCGACCATATCATTCACCACACTACAAAAGGTTGGATGTCAGTGGCTTATCTGACCCTGATCGGTTCTGCGCTGGCGTTCACCCTGTATATGTTTGTGCTTAAACACCTTAGCGCCACCATATCTTCTTTATACACCTACATTAATCCTGTGGTGGCTATTTTACTCGGCTGGGCCTTGTTGGGTGAAGCGCTGACACCTTGGGAAGTGGCGGGCATGGCAGTTACCATTCTGGGGGTTTGGATCGTGAATTCAAAACGGGGATGAGCCAAAAATTCACAAAATTTTTGGATGATTTGGCCGTTATTTGCTCGGTAATTCGATCAATTAACCCAGAGCATGTTTTGGCCCAGCGGGAAAATCCCCAACATGCTCTCAGCTCCAATTCGCATGAAGCGCAGCAAAATCGCCGGCATCGGCTCCTACCTCCCCGAACGAATCGTTACGAACGACGACCTGGCACAAGTGATGGATACCACCGACGAATGGGTGCAGGAACGAACCGGCATTCAAACCCGTCGATATGGCAAAAAACACGAGGAAACCACCTCCAGTATGGGGGCGAAAGCCGCGCTCGTCGCCTGCGAACGCGCCGGAATACAGCCGGAGGACATAGACTTCATCATTTTTGCTACCCTGAGCCCCGATTATTATTTCCCGGGTTGCGGGGTGCTGCTGCAACGGGAACTCGGCATCACCCACAAAGAAGTCGGCGCGCTCGACATCCGAAACCAGTGTACCGGTTTTTTGTACGCACTCAGCATAGCCGATCAATTCGTAAAGACAGGGATGTATAAAAATGTGCTGGTAGTCGGCGCTGAAATGCACTCCATGGGCCTTGACTTCAGCACCCGAGGCCGGAATGTGACGGTCATTTTCGGCGATGGCGCCGGCGCAGCCATTATTCAACCCACAGAAGATGAAAACCAGGGCATTCTGACCACCAAACTACATTCTGATGGCACTTACGCCGAAAAACTTTCTTTCGTCAATCCTGGCGCGCACGGCGGCTACCACCAAAAAAGAATAGGCGACACCACTGATTTTGGCTACCCACCACCAGAAACATACGGCGAAATTTTTATTACCCCAAAAATGGTAGAAGACGGTCTCTTGTTCCCCAATATGGAGGGACAGTTCGTCTTCAAACTCGCCGTTCAGAAATTCCCGGAAGTCATCCTGGAAGCCTTAAATGAAGTAGGGCTGCAAACCTCCGATATCTCCATGTTCATCCCGCATCAGGCCAATCTTCGCATCAGTCAAATGGTGCAACGCCTGCTTCGCCTCCGGGACGACCAGGTGTGGAACAACATCCAAAAATATGGCAACACCACGGCTGCTTCAGTGCCCATCGCGCTCTGCGAAGCCTGGGAAGCCGGAAAAATAAAGCAGGGAGACCTTGTTTGCCTGGCCGCATTCGGCAGCGGATTCACCTGGGCCAGTGCGCTTATACGGTGGTGATCGGGCGTTTTAACGTTACTTTTATCGAAAAGGGATATTAAAAACATACATTCTGGCGTTAATGCGCGGTTTTAGGGAGAATGGTCAGCGAAGTGTCAGCCAAACAGCAAATGGCACAGGCTTTGCCGCCCTATCTCTACAATTTTTAATCAAAACAGTACTGCTATGTTTCTTGAATCAAAATTTATCCGGGCTGCCTTATTGCTCGCACTTCCGCTCTCCGCATGGGGGCAAGTGGGCACCCAGATCTTCCTGGCCAACCCGTCCTTTGAAGATCTACCGCAACGAAGTCATACGCCCGCCGGGTGGTATGATTGTGGTCAAATGAAGGATAGTCCACCCGATGTCCAGCCCGGGGGATGGGAGGTCACCACCTTACCCAAACATGGAAATACGTATGTGGGTATGGTCGTGCGCGACAACAAAACCTGGGAAAGTATCGGCCAAAGACTCAGTCGCCCGCTGGAAGTGAATCAGTGCTACGATTTTAGCCTAAGCCTATGCCGTTCTGATACTTATAAAAGCGGTAGCGCTTCAAAGCCTTCCGCCTCAACAGAGTTGGTCAATTACTCAAACTATGTCCGGGTTCTGATCTGGGGAGGGAATGGCTATTGTGGCAAAGGAGAATTGCTGGATCAAACGACCGTGATCAAACATACTCGTTGGATTAACTATGATTTTATACTGAGTCCTAAAAAAGGCAGCTGGTCTCACATAATCATCGAGGCTTATTTTGGCGCAAACGATCCTTTTAACCCCATGGAACCCCTGTGCCTTAATGGTAATGTGTTGATAGACAATGCCTCCCCAATAAAACAAGTGACCTGTGCTCCGGAAAAGATGCCGGATACTAAAAAGAAACCACCAATCACCAAAAAAGGACCTGTGAAGCCAACCGTCGTCGCTTCAACGAAACCCGCTCCGCCTACGGTAACTCCTGAGCCTCCTAAACCCAAACGCGGCAGAACTTTCCGCCTCGACGTGTATTTCAAAGCCAATGAATACACTTTTGATCTGGGCAGTAGCGAAAAAGGCCTGGAAGAACTCTACGGCATGCTGAAAAACAACACGGATATCAGTGTGGAAATTGGCGGACATACCAACAATCTCTTATACCCCAACGAGGCCAGAGCTCTTGATCTTTCTACCAAGCGCGCCAAATCGGTGGCGGAATGGCTGATATCCAAGGGTGTTTCGTGGGACCGGGTGCAGTATAAAGGATATGGCTGGACGAAACCTGTGGAACCGAATACCTCACCTGAAGGCCGAAGAAGAAACCAGCGGGTGGAAGTTACGATTCTGACTTATGGGGGATAAGTAACCCGGGACATAAACAGGTACTCAAAGCTTCTTTAACACAAAATTGGTCAACTTCGTAAACAGGTGCTTCGTGGCGTTCTCCCCATAAATCCCGTGATTCCGGTTCGGGTAGTAATAGGTCTCGAACTGTTTGTTGGCTTTGATCAGCGCATTGATCATTTCCACCGTTTGCTGCCAGTGGACGTTATCATCGGACATGCCGTGGCAAATGAGGTAGTTGTCGCCGCGCAACCGATCCGCGAAATTAAGGGGTGAATTGTCTTCATATCCCTTAGCATTGTCCGCTGTGGTGTGCATATAACGTTCAGTGTAAACCGAATCGTACCATTTCCAGTTGACCACCGGCGCCACGGCCATTGCCATTTTGAATACATCTGCGCCTTTTAAAATACAGGATGTGCTGAGGTAGCCACCAAAACTCCAACCCCAGATCCCGATGCGGTTCGGGTCGGCCCAGGGCTGGGAACCAAGGTATCGGGCGGCAGCAATTTGGTCTTCCGTTTCCAGTTTGCCCAGTTGGAGCTGTGTGCATTTTCGAAAATCACGTCCTCGTGCTCCTGTGCCCCTGTTGTCCACACTGACCACGATATAGCCCTTTTGCACCAGCATCTGATGCCAGCTGCCCATGTAGCCATCGTATTGATTTTGAACAGTTTGGGAGTTGGGGCCACCATAGTTGTCGAACAAAACAGGATATTTTTTGAGCGTGTCCAACACAGCAGGCCGAAGCATCCAACCATTTAAAAACCCCTCCCAGCCTCCTCGTCCCGGGGCGGCGCTTTTTATCGGTATTTGAAAGAATTCCTTTTGGACAAAACCGTAGTCTTTTCGCAGTTTTCGTACCCGATCGTTCTTGTTGAGCACGCGCAGGGTGTCATCGTTTCGGTCACAAATGTTTACCACGGGCGGCGTATTGGCGTCGGACCAGATGTGGGTGAAGTAGTCGAACGTAGGACTAAAGGCTGCTTCGTGGGTACCGCTTGGCGGAGTGAGCAAACGGGCATCGCCACCGTTCAGGTCGCCCTCCCAGATCTGCCGGTCAAGTGGCGTAGGTGTAGCGGCCTGGAAGTAAAACTTGCCATTTTTTTCGTCTACACCATAAAAATTCGTCACGTCAAACTTGCCCTTGGTCAACGGAAGGCCTGATCTAATGCCTTCGGCTGATGGTGGAGCGCTCATGTCATATTTATAGATATGCTGCCAGCCACTGCGTTCGCTCATCCACAAAAAATGGAACGTGTCTTTCAAAAAAACCAGTTTGTTCTCCGATTCAATTTCCACATAGGCCGCGTCAGTTTCTTCCAGTAGCAATCGGGTGGGTATCCAGTTTGTCTGATCTTCCTGCATATAGATCGTTCGGTCTGGCAAGGCCAAAAGCAAGTCGATCGTGTCCTGACGGCGATTCAGGCGCGTCATTACCAATTGATTGTCAGGTGTCCAGTGAAGCCTTGGACAATAATCATCGGGTTCGAGGCCCATTAATTTTCCTACCATTCCCTGGGCGCTCAGATCATACAGGTGTACACTCACAGTGGAATTGGCTTCACCTACTTTTGGGTACTTGAACGTGCTGCGCTGCGGATAAGCCCCGCCTTCGTACCAGGTGAGGGGTATTTCTGGTACCGCCGTTTCGTCGAAGCGAAGAAAGGCCAGCAGGGTACCGTCGGGACTCCAGCGCGTAGCCACCATGCCGTCGCCATCCACGGGACTAAACTCCTCCTCATAAACCCAGTCGGGCAAGCCGTTGATGATTTTGTTTGGCTCACCGTCCCGGGTAACTTGCAGGATCCGTTTCGTTGATAAGTCCTTGACATACAGATTGTTTTTAAAAACAAAGGCCAGGTGGTTGCCTGTGGGAGAAAGCGCGACAAACTGTTGTTTGCCCTGTTCAAAAACGGGCTCAGCCGAGTCGCTTTTAAAATCGTACACGAAATAATTGGCGAGCACCGAATGGCGATAAACCGGTTCTGTTTCGGTGCGGATCAGGAGTTTAGTTTCGTCTTCGCTGAACTCGAACTGATCAAATCCCCGGGCTTTTTCGGGGAGTTTGAGGGTGATACTGGAGTCTGTTTGCTCATTCCGCAAATCGTGGAAGTGCAGTACACCATCGTGATCGGCCTCTACATAGTGTGCGCCATCCTGAAGGTATTGGAAGTTGCCGCCGGTTTGAGGATAGAATTTAAAGAACGTGAAGCAGTCGTCGAGCGTGATGGTTTTGGGCGCCTGAGCATGAAATTTAACCGGCAATAGTGCAATGCAAAGCACAGCGCCTATGATCAGGGAAAGCCGGGAATTGGTGTATTTTGACAATATTCTATTCATTAGACTAAAAAATTCGGCGAGGCGAAAGGTAATTCGCCTCGCCGAAAGTGATGGAATGAACCCACAAACAGCGGCAAAAACGCTTTCAACAGCAAATCATCGGGTGGCCTTTGAACGATTTTTGAGTCGAATATTGATAAATTCCACCCCCACAGAAAAGGCCATTGAAAAATAAATATAGCCCTTTGGAATATGGAACCCAAGCCCTTCACCGATGAGTGCTACCCCGATCATGATGAGAAATGCCAATGCCAGTACTTTTACCGCAGGGTGTTGATTGACAAATCTGCTGATCGGCTCCGCAGCAACCATCATTACACCAACCGACGCTACCACGGCGGCAACCATGACCCCAATTTCATCTACCATGCCTACCGCTGTAATGACCGAATCGAGCGAAAACACGATATCTACCAAAATAATCTGCAAAATGATGGCAGAAAACTTCGCTTTGCGTACTTTTTCAACGGGTTGACCGGCTTCTTCCACCTTCTCATGGATTTCTTTCACACTTTTGTACATCAAAAATAGACCTCCAAACAACAAAATAAGGTCCCTGCCACTGATTTCATGGCTTCCGACAACCAAAATGGGTGCAGTAAGTTTCATCATCCAGGCCAATGACAAAAGCAACGCGATGCGGGTAAACATCGCCAGCGCGAGTCCAATCCGGCGGCCCTTTGCCTGCTGCTTTTCGGGCAAACGACTGGTGAGGATAGAAATGAAAATGATATTGTCGATGCCAAGCACGATCTCAAGCGCGCACAGTGTAAAAAATGCAATCCAGATATCAGGATCCGTGATCCATTCCATGTTTTTATAAGTTTAATGTGGCACTATAAACCCGATGATGCTGCAATGTTCAAATCCAAACGTAAAGATTGATATGAAATTCATTTTGTTGTGCTCCTTGCTCTGCTTTTCCGTACTGGTTGCGGCATTTTTTATTCCAAAAAATACAGCGCATAATACGGTTCAAGCATCGCCCCCCACCGATCCATTACTCCACCAATCACCATTAAACCAACCCTCCTTCGCACTTCGCGCTACGGCGGGTGAACCTATCGAACTCGGCAAGGTCCGCTGGCTTCGTGACCTCGACGCGGGACGTGCGGAATCCCAAAAATCCGGGAAACCCATCCTGATACTTTTTCAGGAGGTGCCGGGCTGCTCCAATTGCACCCGCTTCGGAAGCTCCACCCTTTCTCACCCACTTATTGTAGAGGCCATTGAGAGCCATTTTGTCCCGGTTTGCATCTTTAACAACAAAGGTGGAAAAGATGCCGAAGCACTGAAATTATTTGGCGAACCAGCCTGGAATAACCCTGTAGTACGCATAGTTCGTACTGACAATCAGGATGTTGTGTTACGAATGCCCAATTTTAATTCATCGCTCCAACTGGTGAATGGAATGCGCCGCGCCCTTGATCTGACCGGCGTTTCAGCCCCGCGTTACCTCGAACTGTTGGAAGAGGAACTTTCAGCCCGCGAATCCGGATTGCAAACAGCCACTTTTTCCATGCACTGTTTTTGGACGGGCGAAGGTACGTTCGGCGCGATTACCGGCGTGATCGAATCGGAACCTGGTTTTCAGGATGGTAAAGAAGTGGTAAAAGTCCAATTCGATCCAACAGTGACCAGTCGTGACGCTTTAGAGCAGCAAACCCGGCCGAAAAGCTTCACAGCTTGCTCAAAAAACGAGGGCTTCCGCTCTGACCGCGAGCCCAAATACTACCTTGCTCAAACGGATTATCGCTTTATTCCGATGAGCTCCTTACAAGCCTGCCGCGCCAACAGCCTAGTGGGCAAACGCCAATCGCCCGACGAACTGCTTTCACCACGACAATTGGAATTGCTCAAAAAAGTGGCCGAAAATCCGGATAAGAATTGGGAAAATAAGATCGGAGCAGGGATAAGTGAAATGTGGTCAATGTGATAAATGTGACCAATGTGGTCAATGTGATAAATGTGGTCAATGTGGGTGCAATTCACATTGACCACATTAATCACATTGGTCACATTTATCAAAAACCTCTACCGGCTCAAGCGAACCCCGGCTGCCGCGTTCGGTAGAAAGCAAAATCTTGCCACATACCTTGTATTGACCCCAGGCATTCACAATACCGGGCTTCTCATCGCTGAATTTTTCAAAATAGGCCCACTGCGTCACGAGATGCGTCTTTTTGTCCACCCAAACGTGGTATTTGTTGTCGGGCGTAACGCCCACGCCTGCGAAGGTCATTTGAAGCAGATCTGCGGTTTGTCCCGCCTCGGTTTTCGAATCGCCCAGGAATTTCAAGGTCACGCCGGAATCCTTCAGTTTGAAGGGCATCACAAGCCAGTAGGAATCATTGATCCACACTTTTTTGCCGATATCGAGGTATTTGGCGAGCGAGTCGGGGTGGGTTTGTTCAATGCCATTAAGGCTTACTTTTCCGGTGCCATTATTGAGGTTGACGATGACTTTTAGCGGACGGGTGGTCCATTCGATACGGCAAACACCCGCCTGCTTGTCCCAAAGCAATTTGCGGCGGTTAAAGAAATTCCAGGAGAGATAACGGGTGTCGTCCCAGGCCTGTCGGCCGCCCATGGCCTGCATCACCTCGTCGGCGATGGCAATGGCTTTGGCATCGGAGTCTTTGGCATTAAAGCCGGCTGCCGCTGGATTCTGGATTGGATTGGTTTTAGGAGAACAGGCGACAAAGGAGCCGAATAAAAGGAGCAATAATGAGCAGTATTTCATCAAAAAAGCATTAAAAGCGGTATTTTGGTATTAAAAAGAAAACCGGGCGCCCAGTTCAACGTTCAAATTCAGCAGATGACTTTCCCGGGCATTCTCGCGTTTAAAATCCCGAAAAACAATCCTCCCTCCGGGTTGTACAAACACATGAAGATTGGAACGAAGCAACCATTCAGCGCCAAAAGCCAGCCCTGCCGTAGGGTGCAGTTGAGTACTGATTCCAGCAGAATTTTTCATAAAACCACTAAATCCAAATTCCCCAAGGGCAATCCAATGGAAATCTTCCTGCTTACTTTGCCAGCGAAAACCTGGCAGAAATTGAAAGGCATCCTGATTGCCAAAATCCTTGATCAAATAGTGCGCGATGGATGGGTCGTACAAATAGCCGCCATTTCCATCGTGTTCTGAAGGCCATTGAAGCGGTCCATTTAAATTTGGGACTTTCCACAAACAATACCGGATGCCCAGTTTGAACTGCCATTGCGCATTTATTTTTCGAGCATAATCAACGCCAAAAGAAAAACCTATGGGCGATTTGATTTGGTTCTGTTGAATATCATTGGTCCAGTAATAAATCGCGCCAGGGCCGGTTGAAAGTGAAATGCTGTGCTTCTGCGCGCTGAGTTGTATGGAGAAAAACAGCAGAATAAGATAGAAGAGAAACAACTTTTTCATGCGCGACGGGTTTGGTAACGACTTTCGCGACAAGATACTGATCGTTAGCGAAACAATGTAAAGATGCAATCAAGAGACAATAACTACCGACGCGGAATTCGCGAAGCCAATTCCTCCGGAAAAACGAACGAACCAAAGAAAAAATCGGACTTTTTTGACCAATTTGCCTCTTTGCGCAATGTCCCGCGGTTCTTTCGGATGATTTGGGCGGTAAGCCCGAAACTGACAGTCTGGAACATGGTGCTGCGTCTTGCTCAAGCCGGCGTGCCACTCGCCATGCTGTACGTGGGCAAGGAAATTATTGACGAGGTAATTGCCCAGATCGCCAATCCGGTATCACTCAGGTTCTCCAATCCACTCTGGTTTTGGGTGGGCGCAGAACTTGGACTCGCGGTACTTTCAAGTTTGCTTAACCGGGGAATTACGCTCACAGACAGCCTTTTAGGTGATTTGGTAAACAACGATTCCTCGGTCCGGATTATCCGTCACGCCGCCACCCTTGATCTTTACCAGTTTGAAGACGCAACCTTTTACGACAAACTGGAACGCGCACGCACGCAGACCTCCGGGCGAACGGCCTTGATGAGCATGGTGCTTTCTCAGGCGCAGGATCTGATCACGGTCGCATTCCTTGCGGTAGGATTGGTGGCTTTTAACCCCTGGTTGCTTATCATCCTTGTAGTCGCCGTAATTCCTTCCTTTATCGGGGAAGCAAAATTCAATCAGGAATCCTACTCCCTTTCTCGCTCCTGGACTCCCGAACGCCGCGAAATTGACTACCTCCGTTACATCGGTGCAAGCAACGAGACGGCTAAAGAGATCAAAATTTTTGGCCTGGAAGATTTCATTGCCACCCGATTCAAAACCATTTCAGACCGCTATTTTCTGGTCAATCAGAAACTGGCATTGCGTCGGGCTGCTTGGGGAGCCTTCTTTTCCACACTCGGCACAGTCTCTTATTACGCCGCTTATGTTTTCGTTATCGGTCAAACGGTTGCAGGGCAAATTACCGTTGGTACGCTCACCTTTTTGGCCGGAGCGTTCAGTCGTTTGCAAGGCTTACTGCAAGGGATTGTGAGTCGTTTTTCGCGCATTGCAGAGACCTCCCTGTACCTCCAGGACCTTTTTGACTTTTTGGAGTTGAAGCCGCTTGCTGCTCCTCACCCTACGGGGGAGGCGGGGGTGAGGACAGGTGGGTATAAAATTCCGCGACCCATGAAACAAGGCTTTGTGTTTGAAAACGTGGGCTTTAAATATCCTGAAACTGACGTTTGGGCCCTACGGCACCTTAGTTTCACCCTGCATCCCGGCGAAAAACTAGCGCTGGTAGGCGAAAACGGTGCAGGCAAAACCACGCTGGTAAAACTCCTCGCCCATCTTTATGAACCCTCTGAAGGTCGTATCCTGCTGGATGGCGTGGATCTCTGCGAATACGATCCTGAGGACCTGCGACGGGAGATCGGGATCATTTTCCAGGACTATGTCCGGTTTATGTTCACCGCCGGGGAAAACATTGCCATCGGGAACATTTCAGAACACGAAAACCAGTCCCGGATCGAAGACTCCGCCCATAAAAGCCTGGCCGATACGGTCATCGAACCCCTGCCCAATAAATACGAACAGATGCTCGGAAAACGCTTTGCCGGTGGGGTAGACCTCAGCGGCGGGCAATGGCAGAAAGTGGCACTTGCCCGCGCCTATATGCGTGAGGCTCAGCTGATTATCCTCGATGAGCCAACAGCATCACTGGATGCCCGTGCGGAGCATGAGGTGTTTGTCCGCTTTGCAGAATTAATGAAAGGCAAAGCGGCGGTGCTCATTTCTCATCGTTTTTCCACAGTACGCATGGCGGACAGGATCTTGTTCCTTGAAAACGGGGAACTGCTTGAACTGGGCACCCACGAGGAATTGCTGGCCAAGGGAGGAAAGTATGCGGAGTTATTCAGGTTGCAGGCGAAGGGGTATGTTTGATTGATTCGATTTTTGGATTTAGTGATTGATTCGATTAGGGCGCAGGTGCCAATCGAATCAATCACAAAATCGAAAAATCGAACCACTCAAAAAATCCCTAATTTCGCCCGCCTTTACCACGCCCATCCATGAAGATAAAACCACTACAAGCCTGTTATCCTGATTTTACCAAGGTAGAATCCTCTGAGGTATTTTGCGACGAAGCAAAAAACATGTACCGCCAGTATGTAGAAGCAGGACTGTATAAAAAACTCCCGCAACCTGCTTTATTAATTTACCAGATCAAATCGGTCACCGGCGAACACACTGGCCTCGTTGCCCTCAACGAGGTGGAGGCTTATTTTGACGGGAAAGTCAAAAAACATGAAGCCACTCTGGGGGAGCGCGAAAAACAGCAAATGGCTTTGTTTTTGCGTTGGGAGGCCATCCTGAAACCAGTGTTGCTTACCTATCCACCTGTCCCGGCCATCAGCGCATGGTTGGACGCGTTTATTCATAAAAACAAGCCGTTGTTCGACACCCGATTCAAAAACGGTAAAGTGCTGCACCGTATCTGGGCCGTAACGGACGAGCAGGAGATCAGTACGCTGCAAGAGATGTTCAACAAAAACGTGAAATCCACCTACATCGCCGACGGTCACCACCGCACCACCACCATGGCGATGTTGCATGAACAGCGCGAACAATACCCCGCCTTCGATTTCGACCACCTGTTCTGTGCGTTTTTCGCCACCGACCAGTTGGACATTCTAGACTACAATCGTGCTGCCGAGATCCCCAAAGGAATGAGCGGAGCACAGTTTATGGCTCAAATCTCCAAAGTGTTCGAAATTGAACCCCTGGAATTCGCGCGCCGCCCTCAGGACAAGCATGAAATTGTAATGTGCCTCCGAAAAGAATGGTATTCCCTGCACTGGCGGCCCGAACTGTTGGCCGGAATGGATGAGCAAAATGCGCTATTGGACGCCTCCCTCTTGAACGAACGGGTACTGGGAAATATCCTGGGCATTCGCGATGTGCGTTCCGACACCCGGGTTACTTATATCGATGGAAGTAAAGGCCTGGAGGGTTTGCAAAAAGCCGCTATTAACCGCAACAAGGTAGGTTTTGCACTCTTCCCGGTGCATTTTGAGGACATGATGTTTTTGGCAGATGCAGGAGAGATTCTGCCACCCAAAAGCACTTACTTCGAGCCGCGCCTGAAAAGCGGGGTTTTGGTGCAGGTGTTGAAGAAATGAATGGGGATTTGGGGATTTGGGGCTCCGCTCTGGGCAATCCGAGTATCCAAGTACGGAGCCCTCAAATAACCAAATCCCCAAATAACCAAATCCCCAATTTTTCACTTTTCACCACTAAATTTGATTTCCCCCCCCACCACGGTTTTCAATACCTTAGTCTGCAAAATTTCTTCCGGAGCGCAGCGTAAAAGGTCTTTGGAGAGTACCACGATGTCGGCCAGTTTTCCCGGCGCCAGGGAGCCTTTTTCCTTTTCCTCAAAAGCAGCCCAGGCATTCCAAAGCGTGTAAGAAAGCAGGGCCTCCTCACGGGTCATTTTTTGTTCCGGGAAAAATTCAATTCCTGTGTCCGCGCGTTTTCTCGTCACAGAAGCATAAAGGCAGGGCAAGGGGTCGACGTCTTCCACGGGAGCGTCAGTACCATTCGCCAAATGCGCGCCGCTGTCTAGCAAGCTACGCCAAGCGTAGGCTCCTGTTCGGGCGCGTTCAGTTCCGAGGCGTTTGACCACAAACGGGGCATCGCTGGTGCAATGGATGGCTTGCATGGACGCTACCACGCCGAGTTGCGAAAATCGTGGAATATCCTGCGGATCAACATGTTGGGAGTGCTCAATGCGCCAACGCGCGCCTTCTTTTCCTCTTTGCTGGGGGGGAATCTCTTTTTCTATTACATTTAAAACCTCCCGGTTGGCCCGGTCGCCAATGGCATGGACGCAGAGTTGCAGTCCGTATTGGTGGCAGGCCTGGGCCATCCGTGCAATGGTATCCAGGGGGGTGGTGTTCTGCCCCACAAAGCCCGGTTTGTCGTCATAAGGCGCGAGCAGCCAGGCGCCATAAGAACCGAGCGCCCCATCGAAATAACATTTCACCGCGCGGCAGGTAAAGTGTTGATTCCCCAGTCCAATTTGAGGAAAATCAGCTAGTTTTGGAATGTCATGGGCTTTGGGTTGGCTGGCCATGACCCAGAGGCGGAGCGGGAGTTGGCCGGATTCAGCCAGGCGTCGATATTGCGTGAGTTCCCAAAAATTACTGCCGGCATCCTGAAAGGAGGTGATGCCTTTGGCAAGACACTCTGCCGCTGCAAGTTGGGTAGTTTTTTCAAAAGCAGCGATCTGCTCGGCCTCCGGACGACGGTTCGTCCATTCTGAAAAGGGCTTTAAGATCAAGTCCATGGCATTTTCCTCAAAAACGCCGGTAAGTTTACCGCTTGCATCGCGCACGATGCGACCGCCAATGGGATCCGAGCTTTCGGAGGAAATACCGGCCAGTTCGATGGCTTTTGCATTGGCAATGAGTCCGTGGCCACTGGCATGGAATAACACCACTGGATTGTTGGGCGAAGCCGCGCTGAGATCGGTGTTGTAAGGGTAACCGTTCACGGTTGCACCGGGTGATTCAGACCATTTTTCCTGATGCCATCCCCGGCCTTCGATCCATTCTCCCGGCCGGGTCGATTTGGCTTTTTCGGCCACGAGCCCTGTGATCTCAGCCCAGTTTTTGGTGTTGATGAGGTTCAGATTTTGAAGGCTTGCCCCCAACCCGTTGAAATGCCCGTGACCTTCGATAAACCCAGGCATTGCAAAAGCGCCTTGTAGATCAATGATCTGCGTCTCTTTTCCTGCTAATTTTTTGAGATCGGCATCGTTGCCCACGGCTAAAATGCGGTCACCCAGAATGGCCACCGCCGTGACCTGGGAATGCAAAGTGTCGGCAGTAAAAAAGTTGCCGTTGACAAAAATGAGATTGGGAAATTGGCTTTTGGGTGGATTGGAACAAGAAAGGAAAAGGGTAAAAATCGAAAAGGCTAAAATGTATTTCATGCGTTGGTTATGTTTGATTGTGCAGTGTTACCATTCACTTTCGCCCAAAGTCCGCGGGTATTTCACCCCAGGCTTCCGTTTCCCACTTCAAAATCGGGTTGGTAATTTTATTGACAGCCAACCAGTTTTCGGCCCGCTGAATAAGATCGAAGATCTTGCCGTTTCGGCTGGTGGCTTCGAGTTTGGTGTTGCACTTGCCCTTTTTTACCCAGCCCTGCGCTGTTTTGGAGTCGGAATAGATCGGCAAATTGGGCTTGTCCTGCTGCTTTAGCATGGCAAGCGCGTGTACGATCGCCAGGAATTCCCCGATGTTGTTGGTGCCCTCCTTAAGCGGTCCCATGTGGAACAATTCACGGCTATCGGCGGTCCAGACGCCCCGGTATTCCATGTCACCGGGATTGCCGGAACAAGCGGCGTCTACGGCTACACTTTCCTTAATAATGGCAGACCGGGAAAGACTGGCAATTGTTTTTGGCGCGCCTGTAGACTTCTGAACAAATTTCCAGTAGTTGCTTTTGAAGGCCGTATCGGCTTCGGCACGGCTTTCGAAACTCTTGTACTTCGCACCCGCTACGCCGTCTACCTGCCGTTTGCACTCCTCCCAGGAGGTATAAACTCCCGGCTTGTGACCTTCCCAGACTACGTAGAATTTTTGCTTCGCCATTTTTACAGTCATAGTTTCAAAAGATTCACGCTGTAATAAAGCGCTGCGCCCAGAAATGAAACCTGGCCATTGCATTGCGCTGGATTGGCTTCGCACTCCCGGGAATACAGGTTGTCCACATTGGACAGGCCATAAGTTGCCCGGATACCGAGTAACCCGCCGATGTCTTTTTTACTGAAATTGAGTTTGTACTGGAACCCTACGTGGATACCAAAATCGTTCTTTTTAAAGTCGTTGTTGACCTTGAACAGTTTGTCTTTTTCTACCGGTTCTTGCAGGCCATTTCCGCTAAGACCCACGAGACGGGCATAATACGGGCCCGCCAGGAGTGAAAGTCTTCCGTCGCGACGGAAAGTAAGTTCGGGCATCACAGACGCCATCAGCCATACGGAATGGTAGGTCAGATCGCGTTTGTATTCAATCACATAGGGGAAGGTGTCCACATCCACGAAAAAGGCAGATTTCACAGACGGACGACGCCCTACGGCACTGAGTTCTGCATTGATCGTTATAAAACCTCCACGGCCCTTAAAACGGGCATGCATGCCCAATTCCCAGCCTGGTTTCCAACCAAATTCAGGTGGACTGTCAAACGGAATAAGGCTCCCTGTTCCGCGCATGCTGCTGGCATTTATACCGCCGCGCACCCGAAATTCTACGGCGCCTGGGGTGAATTCACGTTCGAATACAAATTCCTCTTTTGCATCTCTTCCATTTCTTCTTTCGATGGTTTCCACCTGCATTTCGCGGTTGCCAAGCAGGAGGTAGCGGATCGTATGCGGATCGTTATTTTTTGGGTTGGTAAAGACAAAAAAGCCCTCCTCGTCAATTTCTGTCAGAACAAATGAAACCGGCTCTTTACTGCTTTGCCTTGGAATGATAATAAAAGTTATGGTCGTGTCACGTAGTTCAATACGCCGGCGCTCCAGTAAAACGGTGTCTCCGTCTTCCGGTTTGATGCGCACACTTTTCCCGGCCAGGGTTTGGTCGTCTTCTTTCCACCATATTTCGAGGCGATCCCCCCGGTCGGTGGGCATAAACCAGGTTCCATCGAGTCCGCGCCGCAATTCGCGGAATGCGTCTTCCGGGTAATCAATTTGGGCGGAAACAAAGGTGGATAAAAGGGAAAAGGCAAAAAATGGTAGTAGGCTGCGAATTTGCATGGAGAAATATTTTCCGCAAAAAAACGGCAAAAAAAAGAGGCGGCCTAACATTTTCTCATTAAGGCTTACTTAAAGGATCGACCGGCTATGACGGAGCTCGTCCTTCACATTCGGTTTCAGACGGTCTGCCGCTTGTACCAACATGTCCTCATCCTGTGGGAAAGGCAGCGGGCGATTGCCCATGCGGTTTTTGGAATCCTGGCTGAGCGCGGGTTCATCGCCCCGAAAAGTAGAGGCGTAATTTTCAAAAACCACTTCAGTCGCCAGTTCGCAGGTTTCCAGCAGGTTACCATTGCCGGCATCGCGGATCTCCACAGCACCTGCAATCCGGGCAGCTTTACTTTGGTGCACTTCCAGCACTTCGGCGCGAATGAACACCATGCGCGGGGTTTTTATGTCGTTGCCCAGGGTGTCTTTCATTACATTGCCACGCTTGTCCAGGACGTAATCCCAGCCATCCTGAATCTTTTTCTCGTCTATGTAGGAGCGTTCCTGCACCCGTTCCGGGCTGATGTCAATGTCGCGGACTTTGAAAACGGCCTTGTAATCGTAGTGCAAACCCGACTTTTCTTCAAACGAAAACTCACGCCATTCGCTGTCCAAACCTTGCTTATCCAAACTCAGCAACCGCTCTGAAAAAACACGTGGAAGCGTTTTGCCCGACTGGTTTTTTACCTCAAAAACAACATAAGAAGTGCCGAGATCGCGGGCTTTGGCCAGCAGTGCATCTTTGTCGCGATAATTCGGGTAATAGCGTTTTTGGAGGTCGGACAACAGTCCATGGGCTTTTCGGGCGGCCATTTTGTCGCCGCGTTCGGCCCGGTCCAAAAGTGTTACGGATTGGTCGTACAGGTACTCGGCGGCTTTTTCACGGCTCTGACGTTCCATGGGACCAATTTCCACCATTTGAAACTGAGCACGGTAGCCGTTTTTGGCGACAAGCGGGGTAAGCGGCGCGATTTTGTGTTGGCGATTGCGGATATCCACATGGATGTTGTGGATGCGTTCCCAAAGTTCAGGACGGTTTTCCACCTTGAGTTGTTCGATGGTCGCAAGGTCGCGGGCCTGAGCTTTACGGTAGGCGAGTTCCAAACCCTGGACATACTCCAGCTTCTTTTTCGGTTTGCCCTTCAGTTTTCGGATGCAAAGATCAATTGCGCTGTCGTAGTCGCCGCTTTCGACATACTTTTGGGCGGTGTGGCAAGCGGTCAGCAAAAATGCCGATAAAAAAAGCGGGACGAGGATTCGGACTGCGGTATTCATAATTTTTCGTTTTTGACTGTATGCTAAATCTTGACGCAAGTTGTGGGAGTCCAGCCATTTGGTTCACTTAAAACCTGTTATGGCTTTCGCAATATTTGTTAAATTCTTAAATGGTTGTTGAACAAGTTTGAACAGAATTTAAATTTTAATGGAAAAAATCACAGAATCTGCTTCCAGGTACCGCCATTTGGAAAAAATGAGCGTCCGGGAACTGCTCGTCAACATCAATACGGAAGATAAAACAGTGCCGCTTGCCGTTGAAAAAGCCATTCCTCAGATCGAGGCGCTGGTCCAATCCATCGTGCCCAAAATGCGCGAAGGCGGGCGGCTTTTTTACATCGGTGCGGGCACGAGTGGCAGGCTGGGCGTGGTAGATGCTTCTGAAATCCCGCCCACTTTCGGCGCGCCTCCGGAATGGGTCATTGGCATCATCGCCGGAGGCGATCGTGCTATCCGGCACCCTGTGGAAAACGCTGAAGACAGCGAAACCCAGGCCTGGTCCGACCTGAATGTCTGGCAAATAGACACGCTCGACACCGTGATCGGCATTGCGGCTTCCGGCACCACGCCTTATGTGGTACAGGGTCTTCACACCTGCCGGCAACACGGGATTACCACTGGCTGTATTACCTGCAATCCCGGTGCGCCCTTGCTTGCAGCAGCAGATTTTCCCATTCTTGCCGTCGTTGGGCCGGAATTCCTGACCGGAAGCAGCCGCATGAAAGCCGGGACAGCCCAAAAACTGATTTTGAACATGATCTCCACGTCCGTTATGATTCAACTCGGTCGTGTGCAGGACAACAAAATGGTGGATATGCTATTGAGTAACAACAAATTAGTGGATCGCGGCGTGAAAATGGTGATGCAGGCCACCGGGGTAGAATATGAGGAGGCCAGGCATTTGTTGCTGCGGTTTGGGAGTGTGAGAGGGGCGCTGCGGGCGTATGGGGGCGCCTAACTTTTGAAATCCAGGAGCACCCGCTTGACCACTTCCTGAAACACCTGCTCATCCTCATCGCAGAATTCAACTTCTACCGGGAGCACAAAAACAGGCAGATTATTTTTCCAGAAAAATTCCTGGTGCAGCTCCAGTCGCATTGCGTCTTTCTCTGTAGTCAGGATGATCTTGTTGCGCCCTGGCAGGCGCTCGAACCGGCGTACCATGTCGCGGAGCTCGTCTTCCTTGAAAAAGTGATGGTCTTCAAATTCAAGGGTTTGCGCTGATTTTACAGAAGCAGCGAGATGCTTCAAGAGGTAGTCGGTATTGGCAATGGCGCTTACAAGCAACACATCGGTGTCCAGATCCAAGGGACGGAGCAAGTCAGGGCGCAGGAGGTCATAAGGGGTTCCGTAGCGGTAGCGGGAAAAGAAAATGTGCTGGCGTGGGAAAGGATCGATCTCTTGCACCAGCTTTGCACGCTGTATGGCCGAAAAATCTGGCGGGCATTTGGTCACGATGATTATATCGGCGCGACGGTAATTGTAACGGCCTTCCCGCAGTCGACCGGAGGGCAGCAGCCAATCCCGGGTAAAGGGGTGGGCAAACTCCGTGAGCAGAATATTAAGTCCGGGGGTGACCGCCAAATGCTGGAATGCATCGTCGAGCAGAACGCACTGAGTTTCGGGATTGTGTTTCACCAACTCGGGTACCCCCAACGCACGACTTTCGCTCACGCAGATCGGAACCGTGGGAAATTTTCGCTTGAACTGCAAAGGCTCGTCGCCCACCATTTCTGCTGTATCAATCGTGGTCACCGGACGATATCCGGAAGTATTGCGGCCATACCCGCGGCTCAATACCGCAACTTCCAGAAATTGATCGAGCCAGCGGATTAAATATTCGATGTGGGGCGATTTGCCTGCACCGCCCACAGACAAGTTGCCCACTGAGATCACCGGAAGATCGAACCGGACACTCCGCAAGATACCCACGCGGTAAAGCAGATTGCGCAGCCCCACCCCCAGTCCGTAGAGCAAGGCCAAGGGGAACAGCAGGATGCGGATGACGATATCTTCGGACACTTTTTTTGTTTATATGAGGATTTGGGGATTTGGTTATTTGTTTAGCCCGGGCTTGGCATTCGTGTTTCGTCTGGGCTTAGAAAAAATGCCAAGCCCAGGCTAAACAAATCCCCAAATCCCCATATAACCAAATCCCCAAAAACACAAAATCCCGGAATCTTGCGATCTCCGGGATTTCTAAGTGGTATCTCCCGGAATCGAACCGGGGACACATGGATTTTCAGTCCATTGCTCTACCAGCTGAGCTAAGACACCAGACTTGCTGAAAAGCGGACGCAAAGATAAGTGCGCTTTTGTTAAAAAGGGAACTCAGGTTTGAATTTTTTTCAAAAATCATTGGCGTAACTTTGCGCCATGTTTCGGAAGTTGTCATTTGTGTTGGCTTTTGTTGGCTTTTGTGCAGTAGCACAGGGGCAAAATGCGGCTAACCCATTTGAACTTTTGCACCGATTGTCAAAAGAGGTACTTGCTGCTGAAGGAATTTCTCTTCCACCGGCCAATCCTTTTGATGTGGTGGCCCACCGGGAGCCTGATGCAAGTGAATCCTTGGCCGAAAATAAGACCGAGGCTTTTAATCCTTTTTCGGTGCTGCCGCGAGGCGGTGGGCTTTCGGGAAGTGTTTTGGCTGCATTGTTGTTGGCCGTTTTTGCTTTTCTGACCTTTTCCGTTGCGTCCAACCGGGCTGCAGTGGGTAAAGCCTGGGGCGGTTTCCTGAATGACAACGGATTTTCGGTGGCCCAGCGAGAGGCTTCAGGCTTTGTCGGCACCACCCCGTACTATTTGCTCTATGTGAACTTTCTGTTCAACGCGGGAATTTTTGTGTTCCTCGTTACGCGGGTTTTTCAAAGGGAAACTTTCAACAATATTGGTTTTTTACTCTTTTGTCTGGCGGGTGCTATCACGGCCTTTCTTTCCAAACATTTGATGCTTCGCATAATGAGAGGATTGTTTCCGGTAGAAGCGGAGGTCCGCAAGTACAATTTTCTCATCATCATCTTCAACTGTGTGCTGGGACTTTTTCTGGTACCCTTCAATCTGCTCATTGCTTTTTCCGCCAAAGCGGGTAGCGAACAGCTGCTGCTGGTCTCCTGGATGCTGGGTTTGGTGGCTATTTTTTATGCTTATCGCACCCTGAGGGCCAGTCCGATCGGCCTTAAATTTTTATCGCAGAGCCCATTTCACTTTTTGTTGTACTTTTGCACCGTCGAAATCGCCCCAATATTGCTCTTGGTGAAACTCGCGCTGATGCAGACGACCTGAAAGATGCGGTTTTTGCCGAACTTTTTTTCTGTTGAATGCATTTAAGGAGCGTGTGAATAATAACTTGTTGCTTTCATCTGATCCTTAAGGGCTGAGTTTTTCAACATCGCAAACACCATTCAAATATACACAAATTTCACACAAAACGCAATCCCGAATGTCTGCAACTGCTAGTGCTGCACCTGTTCAGGAATCCGCCCCCAACAAAGTCCAAAACATCCTCGTTTCACAAGGGCAGCCCGCGGTGCGCACTGCCTATGATGAGATCGAAAAACGTTTTGGCGTGCACATTGATTTTGTGCCTTTTGTTGCGGTGGAGGGCTTGACAGAGAAGGAGTATCGCAAAAACCGCGTATACCCCAATGACTACACAGCGATTCTTTTCACCAGTAAAAATGCAGTAGATCACTTTTTCCGGCTTTGCGCCGAAATGCGCATCAAAATGTCGGACGAAACCAAGTATTTCTGCGCTACGGAGAACATTGCCAACTACCTCCAGAAGTTCATCAATTTCCGCAAACGAAAGGTCTTCAACGGGACCAAGTCAGTACTTGACCTGAAATCGTACATCCTGCGCAACAAAGAAGAAAAGTTCTACCTCCCTTGCGGCGACCAGGGAAATCCTGATGTGACCCGCTTTTTCAAGGACATGAAAGTGCCCCTTCAGGAGGCCGTGATGTATCGCACCGTAAACAACGACCTTACTGCGCTCAAGGACATCAAATACGACATCATCGCATTCTTTTCTGCCAACGAGATCAAGTCAATGTTCGAGCAATTCCCGGACTTCAAACAGGAAGACCGCCGCATTTGCGTCTTTGGCACTGCGGCCCTGAAAGCCGTGACCGACCGTGGCATGAAAGTCAACATTCAGGCTGGAACACCCGAAGCGCCCTCTATTGCAGTGGCTTTGGAGAATTATTTGAAGATCGCGAATAAGAACTGAGGATCAACGAGTTAGGAGATATTTAGCGGCCGATTTCACCTGGTGGAATCGGCCGCTTGCTTTTCCGCTCGCTGCTGGCGCATGGCTCTGCCGTGTGCCTATTATTCCGTCGGCTCTGCATATACCATATCCGGGGGCGTATTTCACTTTTTGTGTTTTTTTATTTTTTTTCGAAGGACAGTCATTATTTTCGCCGTTATATATTGAGGCATTTTTGATTTTCTCCCAATAAACCCTTTTTATTTTAGCCCAATTCGTTATTTTATTAAAAAAGATCTACCCATGAAACATACGCTACACCTGTTCTTGTTTTTTTTTCTAATAGCGATACAAACGGTAACCGCTCAACAACACGACCGTTACTGGCTGGGTGGGGAAGCTGATTTGGATATCATACCGACTGCCGTACTGATGCGCTTTGATGGAGACAGTATTGTTTATACTGCTGTTCATAGAGATATTCAAATCCAAGAAGGCGTACTTGCCATGAGCAATAAGGCGGGTGCCTTGCAATTTTACACCAACGGCAATGT
>JAUSMG010000109.1 GCA_030645295.1 Saprospiraceae bacterium
ATAGGGACAACCGCGTTGAGTGCTGAGACTCAGCGCATTGTTGCCGTGGGCTTTTTTCCAGGCTTCCAGATACCCTTGCAAATTGATTTTCTTTCGATTGGGAAAGGGAAGCGTATCCAGATCGCGGATCTTTTCGCGTGCGGCGGTCTTAAATACCATGCCGTCGGGTTGTAAAAATGCAATTCCGGAAATGTGGGCGAATTTTAGTCCATCCTGAGCCTGTGAATGATCGGTTGAATTTACCGTAAGTGCAACTTCCAACATCGTCTGTTCTCCTTCGCCCAATACGATCAGATCGGCGCCGTGCTGGAGATAATCGGCCAAATTATGCGTCACATCGGGTCCGCCGAAAACAATCAGGGTATTGTTCAAGGCCTGCTGAGAACGCACAAACCGGGCGATCTCCAGCACGTTCAGTTTGGTCATTAAATTAACATACAGCGCCAATACCTTTGGTTGTGTGTCGAGTAAATATTTATAAAAAATCTCTTTTGATGAAAAAGTAGTATCAAAAACCTCATTCTCCGCCCCATGCAGATCTAGCCAGGCAGCAATATAAAGTAAGCCCAGGGGCGGGTACGGCTTCATGATCGCCTTCTCCCTGGGGTCGTCGGCGAGGAAGTAACCATGGGATAGGAGGATCTGAGCGTGTGATCTTGGCTGGTGCATTTTTTTTCCGGTCAAGCAAACTTACGGGCTTAAAACCCAGACGAAATAAATTTCGCCCTACGGGAATGAAAACTTTTTCGGTCATTTGTCCAACAGAATAATAATCAGAACTCCACACTCTCAAAGGTCCTGCATATGAGCAAACCCTCCTTCCTCTGTATAGCCAGCTATTTTAAAGGCAACGAATTTTTGCGCGGATTGAAATCCACTGGCGCTACCGTTTATCTTGTCACTTCCAAAAAACATGACGACAAGCCCTGGGCGCTTGATGCTCTTGACGATATCTTTTACGTACAGGAAGATGCCGAGAACAACTGGAATATGGAAGACACCGCCGCGGGCCTGGCATGGCTCATGCGCAAAAAAAAGATCGACCGGATTGTGGCACTCGACGATTTTGATGTGGAAAAAGGTGCTTACCTGCGGGAGCATTTTCGCATCCCTGGCATGGGACAGACGACGGCCCGCCATTTCCGCGACAAACTCGCGATGCGTATTGAAGCCCGCGATGCCGGCATCAGGATCCCGGCTTTTTCTGATTTATTCCATGACGATGACATCACCCAGTTTACCAAAACAGTGCCCACACCCTGGATCGTGAAACCCCGCGGCCAGGCTTCCGCTACGGGGATGAAAAAAGTAAATTCCGCCGAGGAACTTTGGGCCCATCTTCAGACGCTCGGCGGCGACCGGCATAATTATCTGGTGGAGCAATTCAAACCGGGTGATGTATACCATGTAGACGCACTTTCTGAAGGGGGCAAGGTCATTTTTGCCCGGGCATCCCAATACCTCGCCACCCCATTTGATGTAGCGCATGGAGGGGGTATTTTCCGCAGTGCCATCGTGACCTTCGATTCTGCGGATGAGAAAAAACTGCTAAAACTGACGGCAGAGGTCATGACGGCTTTTGGGATGCAATACAGTGCCAGCCACACTGAATTCATAAAAAACCGGGAAACCAGTGAATTTTACTTCCTCGAAACCTCCTGCCGCGTGGGCGGGGCACACCTGGCAGAAATGGTAGAACATTCGGCAGGCATAAACCTTTGGTATGAATGGGCAAGAATAGAGGAGTCCATTGCTTCCGGAGGAAAGTATAAAATGCCCAAATTGCGTAATGACTATACGGGGATCCTTGTCTCGCTGACCCGTCAGCAATGGCCGGATATCAGCCAGTTCAAAGATCCCGAAATTGCGTGGCGTATGACTGGCAATGAGTATCATTTAGGCCTCATTGTGCAATCAACCAAACGCACACGGGTACTGGAACTTTTGGACGACTATGCTCTACGGGTTCAGCGGGATTATCACGCCAGTGCTCCTGCGCCGAAGAAGCCGAATTTGTGAGTGGTGTTTGGTATACTGGTGATTGGTTGAATAGTAGTGCGTTCTTGATAATTTAAATAGTTGAATTTTTTGTATATGTTAAGTATTGACCCTAAGCAAATTGCCACGAAAGATTTGCACCAATACATTTTGGGCGCCGTGGCCCCCCGGCCCATCGCTTTTGCCAGTACCTTGAGTACTGAGGGGGTACCGAACCTGGCGCCATATAGTTTTTTCAATGCATTCAGCAGCAATCCGCCCATCCTGATTTTTTCCTCCAACCGGCGGGTAGCGAATAATACAACGAAAGACACCCTGAAAAATGTGGAAGACACTGGAGAGGTGGTCATCAATGTAGTCTCCCACAATATTTCCCGGCAAATGGCACTGGCCAGCATTGAATACGGTCCGGAGGTGGATGAATTTAAAAAGGCCGGCTTCACCACCCTGCCCAGCGTACGGGTTAAGCCCTTCCGTGTGGCCGAAAGTCCAGTGCAAATGGAGTGTGTAGTAGACAAAATTTTACCGTTGGGCGAGGATGGCGGCGCAGGGAATCTGATCTTTTGCAAGATCGTGATGATGCATATTTCTGAGGAAATATTGTCCGAATCCGGTCGCATTGACCCGCATAAAATTGACCTGATGGGGCGAATGGGGCGATTTTATTACGTGCGGGCGAGCGGTGCAGCCGTGGAAGAAATTGTGCAGGACGTGAGCCGGATCGGTATCGGCTTTGATGGTTTGCCACCCGAAATTCGCCACAGTAAAGTACTGACAGGCAATGACCTGGCTCATTTGGCAAGTTTGCCAGCGCTGCCCTCACAAGAAGAAGCTATGGCTTTGATGGGCAGTGATGCGCGGGTACAAAATGCCCTGATTGGCCAGGATCGTCTGATAACATTACACACCTACGCCAAGGAAGTTTTGGCGAAAAATGATGTGTTGCGTGGGGCGGCTTTGGCGGTATTGAGCCTGTGAGTACCCCGAAACGCTGTTTCGGGACTCTAGAGTGTGTCTGAAAAATGCTCACCGGGCTGAAAACGCATCTTTTGGAACCTGTGCTGCGCGTCTTTTTAGGGCAATAGAGCACCGCTATTCCCCGAAAAAGATACACTTACCCAGAACCCAAAAACTGCATTTTCATCTCCGGCAGCATTTTTCAGACACACTCTAAGCGAATCTGGGGTTGTGCAATAAGTCAAGATCGAATATTTGATCCAGACTTATATTTTGAATTTCATAAAATCCTATAAGGTTTTAAAACCTTATATGATTCAAATGCACGAAATTCGACCTATTGTTTCTTGAAAAATCTGTGAAAGACCTTTTTTCAAACATCTTACTCCTCGCCCTGCTCACCGCATCAATATCTTGCAAACAAGCACCTGCTCCAAACGCAACTTGCGATTACCTGAAAAATGAAGAATCCGGGGTGAAAACCGGCGGTATCCGCCTCATTTCACTCGACGGTGGCAAATACAAAGTCTGGACCAAACGCATCGGTAACAACCCCAAAATCAAGATATTGCTATTGCACGGCGGCCCTGCTTGCACCCACGAATACTGGGAATGCATGGAAAGTTTTTTGCCGCAGGAGGGTATTGAGTTTTATTACTATGATCAACTTGGCTCGGCTTATTCTGATCAACCGAATGACACAAGTCTTTGGAATTTACCCCGGTTTGTGGAGGAAGTAGAGCAGGTCCGGCAGGCCTTGGGGCTCAATAAAGACAATTTTTACCTGTTGGGCCATTCCTGGGGCGGCATTTTGGCCGCTGAGTATGCACTGAAATATCAGGATAATTTGAAGGGCCTCATTATTTCCAATATGATGATGAGCTGCCCTGATTATGGCAAATACGCCGATGAGGTGCTGGCCAAACAGATGGACCCAAAGGTGTTGGCTGAAATTCAGGTCATCGAAGCGAAGGCCGATTTTTCCAATCCTCGCTACATGGAATTGCTGATGCCAAATTTCTACACCCAGCATATTTGTCGCATTCCGCTGGAAAACTGGCCTGACCCTTTGAACCGTGCGCTGGCCAAGATCAATCCAACCATCTATGTCAGCATGCAAGGCCCGAGTGAATTTGGTATTTCAGGAAAGCTGGAAAAATGGGACGTAACCGCTAAATTGCCCAGCATCGCCGTGCCCACGCTCGTAGTGGGCGCCACGCACGATACCATGGATCCCGAGCACATGAAAATGGTATCCGAAAAAGTGCAGAACGGACGTTTTCTGCTCTGTCCTGATGGCAGCCACATGTGTATGTGGGATGACCAGGCCCATTATTTCCCCGGCCTGATCTCATTTTTGAAAGATGTGGACGGCGGGAAAATGTGAGGAAGCCACGAGATTTCCCAACCTTTGCGCCGTCAGACACTCTCTTCAATGGTGAAAAAAATACTTCAATTTCTTCTTTTCCTTGGCATCGGGATTAGCATTATGGCGTGGGTGTTCAGCAGCCAGAACACTGCTTTTCAGGAGCAATGTCGCCTGGACGGCACGCCCGCGGACCAGTGCAGCCTTTTTGATAAATTGCTGCTGGACTTTGGCACGGTGAACCTTTGGTGGATACTGCTGGTACTGATAGCCTTCACGGTAAGCAATATCTTCCGGGCAAGTCGCTGGCAAATGCTCCTGGAACCCATGGGTTACCGGGTAGGTTTTGCGAATTCCCTGCTCACTATTTTATTGGGCTACTTTGCCAACCTTTTTCTTCCGCGCATGGGCGAGGTGGTGCGCGCCGGCTCGCTGGCCCGCTATGAAAAGATCCCGGTGGAAAAAGTAATGGGTACGCTTGTCATCGACCGGCTCGCTGACTTTCTTTGCCTAGGCGGGGTGGTTGGCCTGGCGTTTTTGCTGGAAGGCGACACGCTTTGGGCTTTTATTGCCCAGCGCAATGACGGTCAGGCCGGGGGCGGTTTTTACCAAAATCCATTTGTATTGGGTTTCCTCGCGGTGAGTGCCCTCGGGATGCTTATGATCTTTATTTTGTGGGAAAAACTTGCACAAGTACCGCTGTTTCAAAAAATTGGAAAACTTTTAAAGGGATTTCTGGATGGACTGAAAAGCGTTTTCAAATTGAAAAATCCAGGCTTGTTCCTGTTCTATTCTGTCGGCATTTGGGTCATGTTTTACCTGCAATGTTGGTTCAGTCTCAAGGCTTTTCCACCCACGGATCAAATGGGAATGAGCGCCGCACTCATGGTTTTTGTGTTTGGTACATTAGGCTTTGTGATCCCTTCCCCGGGCGGAATGGGTACTTACCACGCGTTGTGCATCGCAGGATTATCACTTTATGGTATCAGTGGCAGCGACGGGTTTTCGTATGCCAATATTTCCTTTTTTGCCGTGCAAATATTCTACAACTTCGCAGGCGGATTATTGTCTTTATGGCTGCTTCCAAGGTTGAATAAACCTAAAGCCCAGCTCACTTAAACAAAAACAACGTGCAACGAACTGACGTAAATACCCTCGGCGAATTCGGCCTCATTGAACACCTCACCCGTGATTTCCCGCTGCGCAATGCCTCCACGATCAAAGGTATAGGCGACGACGCAGCAGTTATCGACAACGGCTCACTTTGCACCGTGGTCAGCACGGATATGCTCGTGGAAGGCATTCACTTTGACCTGGCTTACACGCCGCTTAAACATTTGGGTTTCAAGGCCGTGATCGTCAACCTTTCTGACATTTATGCGATGAATGCCATTCCGAAGCAGAT
Source organism: Saprospiraceae bacterium (assembly GCA_030645295.1). Taxonomy (GTDB): domain Bacteria; phylum Bacteroidota; class Bacteroidia; order Chitinophagales; family Saprospiraceae; genus M3007. The sequence goes on from JAUSMG010000109.1 coordinate 5,727, forward strand.
CGTCGTGTCCATTGCCATTTCCAACCGCTTTTCAGTGGAAGCATTGGACGAGTTGTATGCAGGCATCAGAGCAGCATGCGATGCCTATCAAGTGGATCTGGTTGGTGGAGATACCTGCTCCTCGCCCAAAGGACTCACGATCAGTATCACCGCCATCGGGCAATGTGAAAAGGAATTACTGGTGTACCGAAATGGTGCAAAACCCGGTGACCTTATCTGCATCACGGGCGAACTCGGCGGTGCTTACCTCGGTCTTCAAATTTTGGAAAGAGAAAAACAAATCTGGCAGGACAATCCGGATGTGCAGCCAGATTTTGAAAACCAGACTTATGCTGTGGGCCGCCAACTCAAACCAGAAGCGCGCCGCGACATGATCGAAGAGTTTCGAAAAATTGGCCTGAGACCGACTTCCATGATCGACATCTCCGATGGCCTGGCCTCTGAAGTTTTTCACCTCTGCAAACAGAGCAAAGTTGGGGCGCTCATCGAAGAAAGCGGGGTGCCGATCAACCAGGAGGCACAGATGCTGGCCTTGAAATTCAAACTTGACCCCATTACCTGCGCTCTAAACGGTGGCGAGGATTATGAACTGCTGTTCACCATCCGCCCGGAAGACGTGGAGAAGGTGAAATACCTGCCCGATATTTATATTGCCGGAGAAATTCTGGAAGCAAAAGATGGAATCAAACTCAATACGATGGGCGGCAACCTGCACGATTTGAAAGCGCAGGGTTGGGTGCATTTTTAAAGAAGTGATTGAGTGATGAAGTGATAGAGTGATCGCTAATGATCAATGACTTAATGACCAATGACCTAATGACCTCCAATGACCAAATGACCTAATGACCATTTTAGATGCAAAAGAACCGCATTCCCATCCTTCTGGCACTCATCGCCATTGCCCTGATCGGAGCGATGTTCTATTTCGTGTATGCGTCAAACAAACCTAAGTTTGACTGGGAAGAAAGCAGTTGGAAAAAGAAGGGGTACGATGAAAAAAACGAGCAACCCTACGGGACCCGGATGGTCCACCGATTGCTGGAAAATTATTTTAATAGCAGGAAACTCGTTGATATTCAAAAGGATGTAGCGAAAGAACTTCCAGTCGACAGTATTTCTACCGGTAAAAATTATGTCTTTATAGGGGAAGCGATGTACCTGGATTCAGCGGGTACCAAACAGCTTTTGGATTTTGTGGCGGCAGGTAATACGGCCTTTATTTCAAGCAAGACCATCCCCTTCGATCTGATGACCTTCGTCTATTTCGACGAATGCGAAGCCGCACCCTGGAATGATTACGGGATGTTGGAGGATAGCTTTGCCCATTTTTCCCTGCGAACCCCTGCGCTGCAGGACAGCAGCATAAAATACTTTTATGCCTGGCAAAACAAGCCCAGAACTTACCATTGGCACTTCATTGAGTACTACCACTTTTGTGATTCACTTCCGCAGCACCCATTGGGTTATCTGAACAAAGATTGGGTGAATTTTGCTGAATTCCCGCACGGTAAAGGCCGTTTCCTGTTGCACACCAACCCCATCGCATTTTCCAATTTCAGCGTTTTGCGCCCCGAAACAAGGCCCTATGTATCCGGAGTATTTACCCATCTTTCCGAAGGTGATATCTATTGGGATGCCGTAAGTCGTGTGCCGGAGGAAGTCGGTCGTCGGCACAATGACAGTTCCAACCGCTCTCTTGCCGAGGAACATCCCCTGACCTACATTTTGAAACAACCTGCTCTGGCCTGGGCCTGGTATCTGATCGCTGCAATGGCCATTACCTGGCTCGTGTTCAGGGCCAAAAGGCGGCAACGTATCATCCCGGTGTTGCCTAAAAACGAAAATTCCTCCTACGAATTCATCAGCACAATCGCCCACCTGCACTTCCGCGAAAAAAACTACGCCGGGCTTTCAACACAAGGAATGCGACACTTCCTCGCCCAATTGCGTGAACGCTACGGCCTCGTTGCGCCAATGGATGCCGAAACAGGTCTGCCGCGTACCGACGACGATTTTTTCCGGAAACTCAGCGCCCTGTCTGAAGTCCCGGAAATGGAATGCCGCCGCATATTCGGTCTGCACGCCAACACCGTAAACTACGAACCCACCGAAGAAATGGCACTGGATCTGCACCTGGCCATGGAGGCCTTTCTTAAGGCGGCGAAATAGTCTATGCTATTCATTTCAGAATTGCATTCCCTATCGCACATTCCAGGCATCTTTTCTGGTCGCAAAATCGCGTTTTGAGATGAATCAGCGCTTGGGTCTGGAACGCATGCCGCGCAGGAATGCCCAGCGCTGCCCACCCATCTACAAGGGTATTTTCCTCCGGGGGAAGATCTTCCAGCAGGAGCAGTGCGCGTTTCTGGGGTTCTTCCAGATCCTTCGTTTTTCCGTAATGAAAAAGAAAAGGCACGATGGTGTTGATGACCAGAAGATGAACGAAATCGCGGCCGAGGGCTTTTTCCCGAATTATCGAGGGTTTATCCAACTGAAAATGGTTGCGCCAATAGTCACTTGGTTGTACATCGAACAGGTTTTCGAGTTCACGCAAGTTATTGGTATCCAATATTTTGGAGAATAAATGAACCGACTGGTGAATCATTGCGGCAAATTGGGCTAACCGGACCGTCGGAAAATTGGCCGGGCGCAAACGCAGGAATTTCCACTGACTTACCGGGAGCGGCTCAAGTGCATACTTATGCGCCAAATGCCGGTACTCCCGGGCAAGATCCCGGGGCCATTGGTCTTTAAGTTTTTCCCCTAAAAAGCCTGCCTGACCAAGGAGCAAGGCCTCCACCTGGAGCAAACTTGATTTGTGCCTGGACAAGGTCAGCAAAGGCATCGAACGCGCCAAAGCCTCAAATGGCTCAGCATTCACCTTCAGTCCGAAGTTTCGTGCCAGAAGTCGGTAAAATGCTTCCTCCCAATTGTTTTCGGTCGCTTTTAGCGTGTCTGCAATAGCTATGGTTTTTAATTCCAGGCGCTCCACCAGCAAGCGATCGAGCCAGTTTAACCGCACAATATCCGGCACCTGTCGGAAAAAATGCTCGCAGGGAATCCAGGCTTGCTCATGTTCGAGTCGCTCATAGTTTTCCAGTAACTTAGGCGGAATACGGCCTTTTAATTCAAGACAGGGAATCCGCTCTCCATTTTCTCTGAGTATCGGTTGGTCCTCCTCAAATACGACATGAAGCACCACATTATCATAGGCGGGATCATTGCTGTGGCCGTGGGCAATCCATTCTGAACTGCGGAGGTGCATTTCTACATTGCCTGCCCAAATGGTTTCGCCGACGCGTAAACGCGCGTTGAAAAAATCGGGGCCAGCATGGGTATTTTGCTCGCCAACTACTTGAATTTCAATGGATTGAAGTTCTGTGGTACGCAGATTTTGTGCGTCGAAACGACGGCTTCGCCACAGAAAGTGGAGGAAGGATTCTCGCATGATAGGTTTCATTTTTTACCCGCTTGCGCCAGGGCTTCAACGGGTGGTTGTTAAGGAAATGGGTTCATTTTTGGGGGCGCTCGGTTTTTTGAACTTAAAAAATGCGCATGGCCCATTATCAAGACCACGCTAAACAAAGTTAAGTAAAAATGAATAAAAACACAAATAGTAGACATTTTTACTTTGGCACTTAAGATATCAAATAGCCCCGACGTTTTCCTCCTGCTCCAGGCAAAATGCCATTTGGGCCACCCCTTTTCGATTGATACCCACCTTGAGCTTCTATTGATTAACCCTAAAATTCTGAATTTACTGCAGATCCTGATAATTCCTCCTCAATTTCCCCGTTCCTTCCGACCTTTGCCCCGCTATGGACCACCCGATCGCAACATTCCCGAACGAAACTTACCTCAATGGCCTGCGTGACGCAGATGCAAGTGTCGTAGACGCACTGTACAATGAGTTCCGCTTGCCCGTTGCCCGGGCGGTGGAAGCAATGGGCGGTAGCTATGCAGACGGGAACACCTTTTTTAGGTTGGCTTTAATTCAGACCGCAGGGCTCGTCCACAGTAGCAATTACCCTCAGGATACGCCAATATTTCTGTACCTGAAAAATCTTGCAGTCGCTCAATACCTCGATTGGCTAAACGAAAAAGGTCAGGTATTGCCACCATTACCAGAGACGCCGGAAGAAGAGGTCTACCTAATCAATGCATTGCCGACCCAGCTGGAACTGCGCGAAATGCGTCAAAAAATTCGGGCGAAACGTCAGTTTGTCCGACTTTCCATAGAGGACCAAAGGCAAATCCTGAGTCTGGCCAATAGCATTACGGTGGCCCAACCCGATGCACCAACCATTGATATCAGCCCTTACTCCGCCAGTATAGACCGCTACAAAAACCTGCTGGAAGAGCGTGGAAGTGAATGGGAGAAACCACTGCCCGGCTGGATTGTAACACCCCTTACCGATTCAAAATTTCATCAGATATGGTCGGCTTGCGAGGCGCTTGAACGCCGTTTATACTCCAGCCAGGTCCCTGCTTCCGGTGAAAATAAAACCATTCGCTACGCCTTCGTTGGATTTATGCTGCTCACTTTGGGGTATGCTGTTTTTACCTGGTGGACCCGCGACCAAAGTCCTGCTGAGGTATATGACCATAATTTCAAGCCACCCGCCAGTATTCTGGAGGATATGGCTTCCCGGTACGCCATGGACAGTATTCCGCCGGTTCGACCAAAAGCCTGTATCCTTGGATTCAATCAGGCCGATGAACATTACAAAAACA
>JAUSMG010000110.1 GCA_030645295.1 Saprospiraceae bacterium
GAAAATGGTGTCTCGAGGTTGGGATCAACTTTTAACCTGTCGCTTGAACCTCGTCGAAATACCAAATTAACGATTTGAAAAGGCGGCTGATTTTCCCCAAAAACAAGCTGTAATGAGCCAATTAGGCTAAATGCCAAAAACCAAATTTAGGAACGGGTGAATAATAACTGGTTACTTTTCATCCGTTCCTTAAAGGGCGAAGCCGAAAACCCTTCCAAAGAGTAGGCATGAACACTCAAAATTTACCATCATGAAAAAATCATTTTTTGTTTTGGCAGCAACCATGGTCCTGGTAATTGCCAGTCTCTGGTTCATTTCTTGTGAAAAAGAGAAAAACGACGAGCCGATCACTGTCACCAACCAGGTAGAGGATCGCGGCAACGAACCGTCGAAAGTTTTTCTTCCGTTTGAAAATCCATATGGCCAATCCTACACCAATTGGACCGTCAGCTGGATGCAACGCTTTATGGGATTCAATTGCGATAAAAACCCTTTTGTTAATCCGGATAATGCCTTGTTCTACCAAAAAGGCCAGGTTTATTTCCTGGCAGGTTTATCGACGGAAGGAGACGCTATCAAGCTTACCGTGCCACAAGGAAAGGCGATCCTTTTTTCGCTGGTCAATTACATCAACAAATATCCATGCCCGAATCAACCGATGGAACCCAAGCCTGGCCAAAGCCTGGAGCATTTCCTGAGAGCGGGCGCGCTTAAAACCCTGGCTGATGTGCAAGGCCTTTCGGTAGAAATTGATGGAGTACCCATCAGCCATCTGGAAGCATATCAGTTCACCTCAAGGCTATTTTCCTTCACTGGCAATCCGGAACTGGCGTCTTGTTTGGATGTATGTGTCACCGGACGACCCCAGAAGGCCGTAACGAGTGGTTTCTATTTGATGTTAAAGCCTATGTCAAAGGGGCTGCATACCCTACATTATCGTGCGGAAATCCCTTCAATCAATGCGGCACAGAATGGAACGTACTACATTACGGTGATTTAATGACCTGTGCATGCGCTGCGACCCCTACTCTTCCGGGCTAAATCAGAAGTGAAAACATTGCTGCCAGAATGATCCCTTGGTTCATTTTGGCAGCATTCAACTTTATTCCACCTTAAACTTCCCGGCAAAAATCAAATCCTCGTCAAACTTGCGCTCCACGGTGAAATAGTACAACCCCGGCCGAAGCCGAAACCGTTGCCCGGTTTCAAATGACCACTGACCGTCTGCGGCATTTCGGTTCATGATCGTGGGAAAAACGCGGTACAACGATTTGCCGAAGTCAACTTTGTTGTCGTAAACTTTCAACACCAATGGAAACCGGGCCGTATCTCCCTCAGCAGGAGCTGTACCCCGAAAGTTAATTTTCACTACGCCATTTTCAGCCTTGAACGTTGCCCCCATGGCGGGGCTGGTCATTTTTACCATTCCATCTGAAGCGCGGTTCATACTGCCCAGCCGGCGTTCAAATTCAGCATTGGCGATATACGCGGCCGGATCTGCATGAGCAATAGGGCTCGACGTTTTTTCAACCGGCTCTGAAGGGGCATCGCCTTTTTCAGGAGCCGCAATCGGTTCATTGATTGGAGGAACTGATTTTATTTCTTCCTGGGATGCAGGCTGTATGCTTGCCGGAACAGACGATACCCAATACCAGCCCAATACTCCAAGCAACAAAGCCAATACTGCAACTATTGGCCCTATTGACCACCCGTATTTCTTTGCAGGGGGTGGCGCTCTAAGAATATCGGTTAAAACATCCCTGAGTTGGAGTTTTTGGGGATCCGAAAACTCCTCCAGCAAATGACGGTGCAAGGCTACCTCGGAACGAAATACTTCATCAGAGGCCATCCGGCCTTCAAATACCTGACGCTCCTCCGGAGAAAGAGAACCGCTCAGATATTGATCAATGAGGTCGATGTTATCAAAATTATCCATGGATGTCAGGCAGTTTGAAGTTCCGGGAAAACAGCGTCTTTTTTGATCAATTCAACCAGTCGGTCCTTGCACTGCGATTTTCGTCGCCGAGCATAGCCCTCACTGGCAAAACCCATTTCCTGGGCGATCTCATCCATGCTTTGTTTTTGGAAAAATAACTGAAGCAGTTTCTGACAGTCTTCTCCCAGCAGCCGTAAGGTTTTGTAAAAAAGTTTACCTCGTTCTACCTCGAGCAGGTCAATATTCTGGGACTCATCCGGTATATATTTGGCGTGGTCCAGAATTGTTACTTCTGAATTGGATCTTTTTTGCCGACGGGACATCCAGAGGTTACGGCCAATTCCATAGAAAAGGGTGCTAAACTTACTCGTAAGTTGAAATCCGGGCTTTTTCGCCATTTCATAGATCACGATCACTGCATCCTGAAATATATCTTTGGCATCCTCTTCTGTACCCACATGATCATTTACCATTTGCCGGATGGCAGGAAAAAGGCCTGCATACATCCGCTGGAGTAATACTCGGTCACCAGAAAGAATGGCGGGTATGTAATTAAAATTTTCCAAGGGGTGCTTTGGATTTGGCCTTTTAAAAATGCTTTCACAAAAAACAATGAATAATAGTACTGCAAAAATAGCAAATCAGGTCTGTTATCTCATTCGATCAATACAAAACCTGCCCAGTCATAAGCTCCCGAATACTTCGCGCGCATTTCCTGCTGGGTAATGCGGAAAGCATGTGGCACGTCTTGCTTATCTGCAAGCCAGTGGCGGTAGAAGCTTGTCATAAACTCCCGGGTGCTTTGGTCATCAACCTTCCAGAGCGACATGATCAGATATTTTGCCCCGGCGATCTTAAAAGCGCGTTGCAAACCATACACGCCCTCATTGCCAATAATATCACCCAGACCTGTTTCGCATGCGCTCAATACCACAAGCTCGGTGCCGGAAATATCCATTTGACTGATCTCATAAGCAGTCAGGATACCATCTTCCTGACCAGTGGGGTGTTTCCCGGTTAGCCAGGCCTGCTTTGCCCCGGCCAATATCAATCCTGAACGGATCATAGGTTGCTCGGAGATTTTAAAAACAGGTTCCTGGCGAAAATCGCCTCCTGCCCTTTGTTCCTTTTTTCCAGGATCCGGGAAAAAATAGCCATGTGTAGCCAGGTGAATGATCCTCGGAGAAGGAGACCCAACACCTAATTGACGAAACGATTCTTCTGTCGCATAAAAGCCTGTGTCTGATTTTGACTGGAGGCCTGCCTTGCGAAGAATCTGGCCGATCTCGCGCACTTCGATGGCTGTAGCAGGAAGATAATCAAGTACGGTACTGTCAATATCATAACGGATACCGCCGGCAAGGTATCCGTCATTGCTGCTGTTTGGATTGCTGGTATTGGGCGCTACCAGTTGGCGGGTGCTGCCCAAAACCACCAATTGGCGTTTTTGTCCATACACCTGTCCGTCTCTTATGGCTATCGCACTCATATTCAGACGGTGCAGCAAACCGGAGGGGGCAAAATAGACCGTCTTGCTATCTGTAAGCAGAGGTTCGAGTGGCTGCCAGATCAGTTCATAGAGGGACTTTGTTTTGCTGTCATCTGCCTTTGAGGCGTACAATGCATTGATTTTCAGGAAATTGCTACCACCGGCTGCACCACTCAGGATCGGAGTGAGTTCTTTTTCTTCGAAGAGTAAGACGAGTTGTGGTGCAACATCACCTGGGCGGACCACCAAGGCGGCATACATCGTGCTGTCCGTGACTTTCGGCCTATAAAAAGTATAATTAATAAATTCTATAGCGACTTCGCCTGACCTTAGGGTTGATTGCACCTCCTGCCATTTTACCTGCCGCATGGCTTCCCTATACCCCTTTACCGTTCGCGCAAGATCCTTTCCGAGCGCGATGGCCTGTTCTTCCAATTCAACTATACCTTTTCTTTCAGCAATGGGTTTGGCATATTCAGTAGCGAGGCCGCGTTCATAGAATTTCAAAAGATTAAGTTTTTCCGTGCATTCAGTGCCCGCCATTGCAAGCCGTTTTATCTGACAGACTGCATTTAGCAGGAAGCCCTTGTAAAACAAGCTGTTATCAAAGCAAATCTCTGCAGAATGAAATTTATTCCGGGCAGTTATCTGAGCATAGGAAAAGAATTGATCCTGACTCGTCGCAAAAGCCGCCAAGTAATAATTCAACTCTCGCTCCGAAAGGTGTTGTACTGCCTTGGTCATCAGGTATCTGTTCAAAACCGCCAGTTGTTCAAAGAGCGGCGCAACCTGATCGTATTTGCCCATTTCAAAATATAGATTCGCCAGGTCATTCAAACTTGCCCCATAATCCGGATGTTCATTACCCAATACTTTTTCCCGTACAGCCTTGACCTCGAGAAACAAGGATTCTGCTTCCGTGTATTTTCCCTGTTTGCAGTAGATATTGGCCAAACTGTTCTGAATCCATAAATACTCCGGGTGTTGAGTACCAAATACTTTTCCCCGGATGACCTTGGCTTCGAGATATAGTGTTTCAGCTTTACTGTAATTGCCCCTGCTATAATTGAGATTCGCCAGACAGGTCAAACTGGCTGCATAGTCTGCATGCTCTTTTCCCAATATTCTTTCCCGGATGGCTTTTGCTTCGAGGTGCAAAAATTCTGCTTTGTAGAAATCGCCGGTTTTCCAGTACGAATTTGCCAAATTGTTCAGCCCCCATAAATAGTCCGGATGTTCCTTGCCCAATATTTTCCCCTGGATGTTGGTGGCTTCAAGATTGAATGCAATGGCTTTTTCATAATTACCCATTTCATAATACAAATTCGACAGGTAAATAAGGTTCCAGGCGTATTCAGGATCTAATTTGCCAGTGATTTTTTCCCTAA
>JAUSMG010000118.1 GCA_030645295.1 Saprospiraceae bacterium
TACAGCAAACGCTCGCCATAGGAAGTACCGATTTGCATCAAAACGTTGCTAAATACCGAAAATGTGGCGAGGTAAAACAGGATGGCAAACGAGAGGATGTGCTTTTTACGCAAATTCATCAGCGCCCAGATTCCCATGCCAAGATAGGTTAAAAAGCCCGCCAAAGCCCGCCAATCCGCAAAAGTTACCACTTTCATTTGTGGGTAACCCATGTCGCTCACGAGTGGGTGCGGAAATAATAAGGTCCATAAGTAACGGCCGCACATCATAAAAGCCGAGGCCAGTCGTTCCCCCTGATTCTTGGTTTCCGCCATGAAATTATCGAGGATGGAATAGCTTTCCTGATAGGGTTGTGCATCGAGAATACTCTTTCGGATCAATAGGAAAATGACTGCTGGAATCAGCAATACCCCCGTGACTTTGGCGATCTTGCCCAAAGCACTGGTAGAAAAAAACCACATGGCCAATGGGAAAACAGCCATCAGAGTAATGGCACTTTCCTTGGAAAACATGGCTATGGCATAGGTGAATGCAGCCAATAAAAGCCATTTAATGTCTTCTTTTTCAATATATTCCCAGATCACCCGGAGCGTGAGGGTGCCGAAAAGCAAGGCCAGGATTTCGTCGCGGCTTTTGATATTGGCCACCACCTCGGTATGCACCGGGTGGGCCATGAATACCAGCACAGCAATGGCCGCTAAAACGGGCGGATGATCCACCAGAACGCGACGCCAGGTTGTCCACAATACCCAGCCGGTAAGGGCATAAAACAAGGCATTGAGTACGTGCCCAAGCATTGGATTGTCGGGTGCAAGCTGCCATTCGAGTGTAAACATCAGGAGGGGAATGGGTCGGTAGAGCGAACCAACGCTGTTCCAGGAGCCAAATCGATACTCCTTCGTAAAGATGAGGTCGATGTTTTTCAAACCCCCTTTCGTGATCCAGTTCGACTTGATGATGGAAAAATCATCGAGGGTATATTGGTGACCTAAAGTGTTGGCATACAATAGAAAACCGAGAATCGAAGCGGCAAGCCCGACCCAAAGTGCGCCTTTGACTGTTGACTGTTGAATGTTGACCCTTTTACCCGCCGTAGCCTTCCCGCCTGCCGAGCCTTGGCGGGAAGGGGCGGAGGAGGGTGAAATAGACACGGGCCGTTTTTGCGGCGCCGGTTTGGCGAGTTTCTTCTTTGACATGGTGTTGCCCTTTTATATTAACACAGCTCAGTGTGTTTGAGGGGCGAATGTACGGAAGGATTATTTTTTGAACCAGCGCACTATGAACATCCGCGATTTCTGTTCAAATGTTTTGACATTCTTAAATGCAATAACTTTATCTTTGGGCACTCCAATCCCAGCCCCTTAATTGTAAGCGCTTCCGTTTGGGAATACGATATTCCCTTTCAAAAAGAAACATTAGCCTTGTTTCCTAAAGTTCAATACGTATGGTGCCAAAACTACTTTCTGTTGTTGTTTTCTTGATTTTCATGTTTGTAGGACGGGCAATGGCTCAGGATTGCTTCACTCCCTATGTCCCGGCGGAATTTAAGTCCCGCTTAGCCTGGCAATCCGGACAGGATGGCGCCTCGGTTACGGCTTCGCCTATGGTGGCGAACATGAATCCACAGCAAGACAGTATTCCAGAGATCATGGTGGTTGAAGGCTCAACGTTCAATACCGCGAACAACAGGGTATTGTTTTTCCGTGGTGATGGTTCCAATGCCGACAACCCGCTGGTCCTGACCGTTCAAGGCAATTTCGACTTTTACCCATCTTCCATGCTTACGGTGGGCGATGTGGACGGCGACGGGATCCCGGAAATGCTGATCGCCTGTGCGGACCGGCGGATACGGATTTATAACAACTATACCGAAAATCCTGCCGCGCCGATGAGTCTCTGGATCACATCAGCGGACTTATTGGACTTCATTGATCAGAGACCTTTATTGGCAGATTTTGATGCCGATGGGATGCCGGAGGTCTATGCGGGTAGTGATATTTACAAATTTAATTTCTCCAACCCTGCCACGCCTACTTTGACAAAAGTCATCAATGGGCCCGCAAACCAGGGCCGTTCCCAATATTCGAGCTATGAACAGGGTAGTTGCAACCCAACTGCTGTGGACATTCTCTCCGTGGCAGATTGCAATGGCGACCCGGATTGTGCCGGTTTGGAACTGGTGGCTGGCCCGATGATCTATTCTGTTGATCTTGATCTGACAGATGGTGATGGGTATGAAATTAACATCCAGCGCAACCTCAATAACATGAATGTTCCACCATCGGCAGGTTACCGGGATGGCTATACTGCGGTGGCGGATATGGATCTGGATGGTATTTTGGACATTGTGGTCACGGCGGTGCGGCAGACCAACCAGTTTGGCATGTATGTCTGGAATAAAAATGGATTGATCAGGTGGTTTCCTTATCCCACCAATCCAGCCAACAGCGGGAGTTTAGCCTGCATCGCCAATGTGTACGATGATACTAAACAGGGCTATGCCGTTGACTTTCCGGAAATATTGGTTTGTAGCTCTTTCAACTTTACCTGTTATAGCTTGCATGCTGCACAGTCTACCCCCGCTACGCCTTATTGGTGGAATCTGGCGACCACCGATTTTTCCGGTTGGACTGGCTCAACGGTGTACGATTTTAATGCCGATGGTATTTCTGAGATCGTGTACCGGGATGAAAGCGATCTGAGGATATTATACGGCGGTGGAACCCCCTTTCCACCGGGCGTAGACGCCCAGCGAAACTGGTTCAAAACACCTTGCTTCTCCATTACTTCGGATGAGTATCCAGTGGTAGCAGATGTGGACAATGACGGCGAGACTGAAATTACGGTAACTGGTCGCCTGAATGAAAACGACTTTAATTTGAAAGGCCGGCTGCGTGTGTATGAGTCTGATTCCGGCCCCTGGGTGCCTTGCCGCAACGTCTGGAATCAATTCAACTACTTCATTGTCAATGTTAACGACGATCTGAGCATCCCTGCCCCGCAGGATACACACCATCTTGAATTGCCCGCGCCAGGCTCCGGAAACCGCCCCCTGAACATCTACTTATCGCAACGGCCACTGCTGAATGAAAATTTCGATCCTTACGTCCCCTTATCCGATGGATCAGCTTCCGTAAGCCAAATGGTATGCCATGGCGACAGCGTTACCATTCAGTTGAACGTGTGTAACACCGGGGATAAATTGCTGCCGGCGGGAACGCCCATTGCCTTTTATCAGTCCGACCCCACCACTACTACTGCGCTTTTACTTGGCACCATACAATCGACGAGTTCCGTGGTAAAAAAGGACTCCTGCAAGATCTTCAGTTTTACCCTTCCCAAGATAACAGGCGCCGTCTTCGGGGTTTTAAACGACGATGGAACCACGCCCCGGCCGTATCAATTGGGCATAGATTTCCCGGTAACAAACGAGTTGGAGTGTGATTTTTTGAATAACCTTTTTCAATTTGACGTCCCCGATGCCCCTCCCGCAATTGACCTTGGGCCAGACCTTGGAACTTGTCAGGACAGTCTGGTTCTGCTGAATGCCGGGACAGGATTTGTCCAATATCTATGGCATGATGGCAGTACCACCAACACCTTGCAAGTGCAACAAGCGGGATTGTACTGGGTAGAAGGCACGGATCATTGCGCTCAAAAACAACTGGATTCAGTGTGGGTGGAGGTCTTTGGATATCCTGATATTCAATTGGATACGCTCAATGGCGATTGTTTTGGAGGACAGTCTTTTGTGACGGCTACGGCCCAAAACGCCTACTTACCACTTCAGTACAGCTGGTCGTCGGGCGATAATTCCCCAAGTGTAACCGGTCTTTCGGACGGCCTTTACACCGTGACGGTGACCAATGCCAAAGGCTGCACGTCCACCCGATCTACCTGGGTGGAAGCCGGTGGGAATTTGCAGATTTCGGCCTTCGTGGCGACGCCTATCCTGTGTTTTGGAGAAAGTGGCGCTTTGGGCCTGAGCTTTTTGGTTGGAAACCCTCCTTTCAACATTCTTTGGTCGGATGGCAGTCAGACGCAGGATTTGCCCAATGCGCTGGCGGGCAATTACACCGTCACGGTCACCGATGCAGATCATTGTGTTGACACGGTTCAGATCTCCATTTCACAACCATCTCCATTGATCTCCAATGGGCATTATACGGTTCCCAGTTGCCCTGGACTGTCAAATGGTGAAGCAGCTTTTTTAGGGGCAATACAAGGCACTCCGCCCTATCAGATGCTTTGGTCCAACAATGCAACCACGCCCTATTTGGCCGGTTTGCCTGCCGGTAATTATCAACTTACCCTCACGGATGCCAATGGTTGTTCCATCGTGGAGCTCATTCAAATACCCGAATATTTGGCCCCTGTTACGGAATTCCTCGAAGCCGATGTTTCTTGTTTTGGGGCAAACGATGGCAGCGTGTCCCTGAATATTTTGAGCGGTTCGCCGGGTTTTGGTTTTACCTGGTCCAACAATACCACCACCAACCCAATTCAAAATTTACAACCCGGGAATTATGCGCTGACCCTGAGCTACGCAAACGGGAGTTGTTCGCAAACCTATGATTTTCAAATTGTTGAACCCCTGCCTATAGTGCTTTCGGCTGAGCCCGATCCGGCGCTTTGCAATGGTACTTTGAGCGGCAATATCGACCTGACGGTGCAAAACGGGGTGTCACCACTGACATATTTATGGTCAAACAATAGCATCACTCAAGACCTTACAAACGTGGGGGCAGGTTCCTATCAGGTAATGGTCAGCGATGCAAGCGCCTGCACAGCAGTGTTTGCTGCCCAGGTAACAGAACCCACTACCCTTGTCAGCGCGGGACTTACAGCCGGGTCCGCTTGTCCGGGAGAAGCCAATGGAACAGCCAGTTTTCTGGGCGCCAGTCAGGGTACGCCGCCGTATAATTTGCTTTGGTCAACGAACGAAACCAGCCCCGATCTGAGCAACCTTCCCGCTGGAAATTACCAGCTCACCCTGAGCGATGCGAATGGTTGCAGCCTGGTGGAGAGCGTTCAAGTAGCTGAGTTTATAGCCCCTGTTGTCCAGCCAGATATCGCCGATGTAACGTGTTTTGGCAGCAACAATGGCAGTATTTCGGTAGAGATCACAGCAGGTTCGCCAGGCTTTGGGTACACATGGTCCAACAGTGCAACGAGTGCTGATATTGACGATCTCGCACCGGGAAATTACACCCTGACCCTCACTTTTGCGGATGGAACCTGTGCGCAATACCTTGATTATCAGGTTTCAGAACCAGCGGCTTTGCTTTTGATAGATACGGTGGTTACGCCCGTAAAATGCTTTGGGGAAAACAACGGAGCGATTGATTTGTCCGCCCTCGGGGGCGTGGCGCCGTATCAATTTAATTGGACGGGCAGCTATACAACGGAAGATCTTGCTAACCTCCTGGCCGGGAATTACATACTGACTTTGACGGATGAAAACGCTTGTACGCTCGCAGCGCAATTTACCGTCCCACAACCCGACGCACTGGCTTTGACCCCGACGGTAACCGCGGATACCTGCCAAAGCTCCGATGGCGCCATCAACATCCTGTCTTCGGGCGGCATCCAGCCTTACCAGTATGCCTGGTCGAATGCCGCTTCCAATCCGAACCTTTTCAATCTGCCCGCAGGAGTTTACCTGCTGACCATTACTGATGCCAACGCCTGCACGGAGCAACTTTCGGTGCAAGTCCCGCAACACGGCGAAATACCAGTGGTAAGTACTTTTACAGATATGCTTACCTGCGCACAAACGACTGTAAATGTGGGTGTTACAGTCAACCAGAACAATATACAATATACCTGGCTTGCCCCCAACGGCAGCCTTTCTGATCAGGCAGCGCACTCCGTACAAACCGCCGGGATGTACCAAATAACCGTGACCAATGCCTTTGGCTGCCAATCCTCGGCACAACTTCAGGTTTTGGAAGATGTGGACATTCCCCTTGCCGAAGCCGGTCCGCCGAACCTGGACATTTTGTGCAACGTGACGACCGCCCTGCTGAATGCCGCTGGTTCTTCTCAGGGGAACGGTTTTTTGAATCGCTGGACCCAGATTGAAAACGGCTTGGTGGTTCAGGATACGACCTCGTTGTTGTTGCCCATTTTTGAAAGCGGTTTGTACGTACACACGGTCTTGAATCTGACCAATGGCTGTGTAGCGCAAGATTCTATTCTGGTCCACTGGGATCCACCCATTGGGGCGGCCCTGGCCGTGGAAGCCATCCGTTGTTTTGGCGACGGCGATGGTGAGATCGAGATTCAAAATGTGATGGGCGGCACTCCGCCATTTTCTTATTCTCTTAACGATCAGCCCTTTAGCGCGCAGCAAAGCTTCTCGAATTTGTCGCCCGGTAATTACAGGCTGCGCATCCGCGACAATTTTGGCTGCGCCTGGGAGCGTTCGGTACTACTGACAGAACCCGATGAACTTACCGTCGAACTGACGGCCAGCGACACGGCCCTCTATTTAGGGCAATTTGTCCAGCTCAACGCCCATCCGATGCCCGCGGGCGCAAATCTGGTTGAAATTGAATGGCAACCGGAGGACCTGACGTACGCGCCGATGTCCTTGCAACAGCGACTGAAACCGGAAACCCATACCGAGTTTGTGGTGCGGATAACCGACGAAAACGGCTGCATTGCTGTAGACCGATTGTGGGTCTCGGTATTCAACCATCATATTTATGTGCCGAATATCATCCTTCCCGGCAGCGAGGCCAATACCTGGTTCACCGTTTTTGCGGGAGACGGGGTGCCGGAAGTGCGTCTATTGCGCATTTTTGATCGCTGGGGCGAGCAGGTGTTTGAGCGTTTCAGCTTTTTACCCAATGTCCCGACCCTGGGCTGGGACGGCGCCTTCCGCGGGCAGCCCATGAATCCGGGAGTGTTCGCCTGGTACGCCGAAGTGCTGCTGTTTGATGGCCGGGTAGTGTTTTTGAAGGGAGATGTGACGGTGACGCGCTGAGGTCATTGCTTATTGGCCGGGTGACTCAAAGTAACCCGGTCAATGAGCAATGAACAAATGCCTTAACTTTGCCAAAAATCAGTGCAAATGCAACAAGTTATCATTAAAGTTGAAGAAGGGAAACAATATCGGGGAATTCTAAAAACAGGATTAACGATAGAAGAAGTTGAAGTTCAACTTAAAGCTTTGCGTGACTAGGCGAAGGAGAGATCAAAACCCCTAACTTTGCATAAAATTCAACACTTATGGCAGCCACGCTCGAAGCCCGCAAACTCCATATCCTCGAATACCTGGCGGAAGTGCAGAACGAGGCCGTGATCCACCAAATTGAAAACCTGCTTTTCCCCAATCGAGACTGGTGGCTCGACTTGAGTGAGCGCGAGCAAAAGAGCATTCTCAATGGCGCAACACAAGCCAAAGAAGGAAAAAAGGTTGAATTCAAAACGCTCATGCAACGCCTCGAAGAACGCAAGGCATGAAGGTCACCTTTACCGATCAAGCCGCCGAGCAATTGGCGGAATTGCTTGATTATCTTGAAATTGAGTGGTCAATGAAAGTCCGCGACAATTTTCTTTTGAAATTAGAAAGCACCGTTGAAGTTATTGCTGCCTTCCCCTTTGCCTATCCTTCCTCTGAGTCTTACCCTGACTTTCGTCGCTGCGTAGTCACACCGCAAACTTCTTTGTACTACCAAATCCAACCCGAGGAGATTGAGGTTGTCGCCGTATTGGACAACCGTAGGGATTCTTGATATTCCACTGCTCAAAAAGCCGGGGAAACCCTTACCCAATCCAGTCTAAAAACGCGGAGAAACCCCCAATTTGCCTACCGACCTGTAATAGTCGAGCCTTAAAGACGTTTCTTGCGCTCTTTCTTTAACCGATTAAATTCATTTTCAATCATGACATTCTCCCGTTTTCTCTTCGCAGCAGTGGTGTTGATCCTTGGTATAGAAGCTTGCAAAAAGGACAACAATCAAACCAACCTCCGAATCCTCCTTACTGATGGCCCCGGCGATTACCAGCAAGTCAATGTAGACATCCGTGAGATCCGGGTCAAATTCGGTCAGGATACTGCCCAGTGGATTCTGCTGCCAACCACTGCCGGCATTTACAACTTGCTCGATTTTCAAAATGGTATTGACACCTTGATTGCCGTTGGTTCTGTACAAACCGATACCCTCAAGGAAGTCCGGTTCGTGTTAGGACCTGATAATTCCGTGATGGTGGACAGTATCTTGTACCCGCTCACCATCCCCAGCGCTCAACAATCTGGACTTAAAGTGAAGATTGACAAGAACTTAGGGTTTGATATCAATACATTTACACTTGATTTTGATGCTGCCCAATCGGTGCAGATCCAGGGCAATGGAGAGTATAAACTGCATCCGGTGATTAAGTTGAAATAGGCCTCAACGTTTAATAGATTAGTTTTCAAAACACCCTTTATCTGTCATCTCTCTTAAGTGGGGGGTGGCAGTTTTTTTTAGCTGCTATTTTGACTCAAGGTCATTATAGCCGCTGATTTTTTAAAACAAAAAATAGTTTTTTGCACTACCTTTCCGGTCGTTTTTCCAAAGTCATAATGACCAACAGTATGCAAACAAAAACAATTGATTGTCAATCTATAACCAAAGTTTCTTTCTGCTAATTTGAGCGATCAAACTATGCCTGGGTTGTCCTCCTGACGGGATCTGTCCGCATCAAGTGCGCTTTGCCTGAGTGCTTGCACTC
>JAUSMG010000123.1 GCA_030645295.1 Saprospiraceae bacterium
GATCTATTGCCGTGTTAAACGCCTGAAGAACGCAGTTCTGGTTTTAGAATTTTTGCTGGCTTTTCTGTTTTCCCTTGCACTGTTTTTACTTCCAAGGCTGCTCGCCCGGATAAAAAAGTAAAAAAGCCGAACCGGACTTTCCCGGCTCGGCTCTATGCGAAATTACTAAACACGGATATTTATCTGAACGTCAAAGGCCTTTGACGAAATTTAACAAAGCTGTTTCGGTCAATTGTTGAGTGCTTAACGGGAAGGTAGTATTGGTACCAACCTCTGTTTCAGCTTTTCCGAGCCAAAATTGATCGCCCAATTTGCTTACCGCTACCAATTGAACCTGGAACCCGGCGGGAGTCTTTGGGTAACAAAACTTGTTTTGACCAAGGGCAAACTGGAGCGGCGCCACAATCTGCTGGTCTTTAAAAACGACGTAAGCAAGGGTATTTTGATCCGCAAACCCGGAAGGAAGCTCCACACAAAAGAGCGAGGAGGGGTCTGTTACAGGTCGCCCACAAGCCACCCAACCCAAATTTTCCGCCAGTACCTCGTATCCCAGCTGGATGCCGTTGCCCAATGGCCATTCAGCCTTAAAAACTTTCTGATTGCTGCTTATCCAGCCTTGGCCGGTGGTAGATGGGATTTTATTGAATACAAAAAAGCCGTTCTGTTGGTTTTTGTTGGGGATCTGAATTTTCATGGTTCGGCCGGGCAAAAGTGCGAGCTGCTGACCGCTACAACTTGCTGTAACCCGCACCATTCCTCCACTTTCAAAGAGCGTTCCGCTGTCGCCGATTGTATTCAATCCACGCGCCAGAATATCACCTTTGTCCAATACCTCTGTAATTTCAATTTTCAGATCCGGGCAGGTACTGCAAAGCAATGGCTGACCAGAACCAACATTGGAAAAGAGATGATCGGTATCGACCAAAAAGACCCTGGCTCCGCTGGGGGTTTCAAGCGTTATGTCGTTGGCCAGAAAGCTGAAGGTAAACGTGGAGTGTGTTGAAGCGTTGGGTACCTTTTCGGACAATAAATTGCCGAGATCCTGTGCCGAAGGTGCGTAAGGATAAAATCCCTGCACATCCTTGCGGCAACTCCACAAGCTTAAGACCAATAAAGGCCAGTATGACAATAGATTGCGTAACATTTTTCTCACAGTTTATTCCTGGTGTTTTGAACCATTTACTAGACCCGCTTTGCAGGCTTTGCGCTGCTTGTCTTGCATTTTTTCGGGTTTCAAAAAATTTTGGTAGCGCCGATACGCAGCCCAAGGATTCGGTAACGCTGCTCCACCGGATGGCTGCCGAGCGAAACCGGGCGCAATACCTGCCGGAAAGAAGGCTCTACAAACAGCCTGAAATGCGGGTAAAGGTGCCAATACCACTGGACGCTTGCCTCAGCGCTCAGCCCCACGTTTGCACGGAATGCATCTTCGCTCAAAGTAGCTTTTGGACCAATATGCTCAGGTTTTTCCGGGATTGGACCGAAACGTGCAGGTTCATGTGTGTTGGGATCGATGATGACCCCTTGTTTTTGAAAAAGTATATTGGCTGAAATTCCGGCATTGATGCTGAATCCAGACCGACCGCGCCGCATCTCCACACCCACTATCAGGGGCACATCAAGCATCGCGTACCGATTGTAGGTTTTCAGGTAGTTCTCACCGTATTCTACCCCAAGCGTATCTATATGGGTCTGTCCATTGGGTAGTACCGTAACATCAAGGCGATATTTGGTATAGGCTGGGTCGATGTATTCAAAAACTTCTGTTATGTGATCGAAGTGCAAACCCGTGCGTATCAAGTAATTGCGATTAAAGAGGAACGAAGCCCGGAGCCCCGCATTCATCGCTATGCTACGCCGCTCAGTGGCCAATCGTTGATGGAGATAAGGCTCATCATCGACATTACTGGTCAACGAACCTTGTGCCAGGGAAGGACCCGCATAAACATCGATCAACCATGCGCTGGGGTGTTGGGAAAAGTCATAGCAAAATTTTGGCTGTGCTTTTTTCTTGCGGGAGTACGATTTGAATGCTTTTAGTGAAGCCGCTTCTTTTGGCCGGGCCATTGAAACAACCATTTGAGGCGTAGAAATCGCCAATACCGGAGTCTCTATGAGGGATGCCTGAATATTTCCCGGAGTCAAATCAATAAATGCAGGCGCTGGTGTTGGTTCTGTTTTGACCCCTACGGAATGGGACGCGTTGGTGGTTACCTTCCCTCTTGAACTTGTTTTGGCAAATACTTCGGAGCCTGACCCGGTTGTTGGTACCGTAGATGTTCTTTCAAAAGTTGGAGTAGCAGTATTTTGAACGGTCTCTTCCTGCTCCTGAGCAGTTATTACTGGCTCATTGGTTTGAATATCAGCCCTTGGGGCCACCATCGAATCTGTGTTGGATTGATTCCATTGATTGAACTGCCAGAGCACTGCACATGCAGCCACTACGCCAAAAGTAAACAACCACAATACCAACCGGCGACGGCGTTTGCGTAGTGCCTGTTCCACAGCCGGCCACACGAACGGAGGGGGGGGCACTTCCGCGTAGTGCAGCCGCTGTCGGAAAATTTCGTCAATTTTATAATTCGGGTTTTCCATATTGCTTTTCTTTTATTCAAAGGCTTTTTGTGTTCGGGGCGGATCCTACAGCCACCTATAGTATATTGGGTATTTTTGCGGTCATTATTCGGTCCATTTTCCTAACTTCTTCTTCCAGGTGTCGCCTTGCTTTAGTCAGTTGGGATCGGGAAGTACTTTCCTGGATTCCCAAAAGATTTGCGGCTTCTGCGTGCGAGTATCCTTCAATGGCCACCAGATTAAATACGGCACGGTAGCCGTCCGGCAGTTTGCATACGAGGCTTAGAAGTTCCGCTTCTGAAAGTATCCCCACAGCATCTGGTTCAACCGGCATATCCGGTAATCGCTCGTAACCGGACTGTTCGAAATCAAAGCGCTGTTTTTGATAAGCCCTCAAAGCTGTATTGACCATCACACGCCGCACCCATCCTTCGAAGGATCCTTGAAACTGAAACTGCTCTAATTTTAAGAAAACTTTCAAAAATCCTTCCTGTAATATGTCCGCCGCGTCTTCCCTCGTACGTGCATATCGCAGGCACACAGCGTACATCTTGCCGGCAAAACGCTCGTACAAGTCGCGCTGGCACTGCGCTGACCCGCGCAAGCAACCTCGGATAAGTTCGTGTTCGCTCAAAGGATTACGATATTTGGGAGAACTATGAGGGCGGCTTGCTGGGGCACAAACTCCCCGAAGGTACGCAAAACGACAGATGCAATAAGCAATAATATCGCTGCCTGACGATATTTGACAAAATTTTGGGCGGTTTGTTGAAAAAATTATCAAAAGACGCTCAAAGACAACGGGCCTCCTGCGCAATGCAGAAAGCCCGTTGTATTATGTAACCAATGCCTGAAACTGCATTAATTCTTCCCACCGCCGTTGGTTCTGGCTGATTCTCTACCAAACGCAGCACGCATCTCTGAAATGGTTTGAATTTGAGCAGGATCTGTTTCCAATGCCTGCCATTTGTCCATTACAATAGTGAATTTGTCTGGTTCTACGGTTACAAAATAACAGTAGGCAAGGTATTGGTAAGCCTTTAGCAGGTCTTTTTTATTTTTGTCTGTCTCCAGCTCTGCTACCTCAGCAAATTTCTCATAGTAAACCCGGGCCTTACCATATTCATTTGCCAATTCAGGGTGGATCGCAATCGAGTCCGGCGAGGGGTCCAATTTTTCAGCAGATTTAGCCGCCCAAAGCCAACCTATGGGTGCTTCAGGGTTACTCTCTGTCACCTTTGCAAAAGCCATTTCAGCTTTTTGGAAGTGCATTGAGTCATCTTTGCAGAAATAATTGCGCATCCCGAAGTTGTACCAATCCGTGGCTTTCGGGGTTTCCACAGAATCAAGGTACAATTTGAATACATTCAAGGCACCACAATAGTTTCTACGCGTCCATTCGAGTTTGTCAATATCCTCGTAAATCGCCCACCTGCTGCTGTCCATTTCAATTACTTTTCTGTAATCGTTGATGGCATGCAGCGTATCGCCTTGTGTCTGCAATAACAATTTAGCGTGGTATTCATAGTCTGAAGGGAGCAATTTGTCCGGGGTGACAATCTGGAAGTACTCGTTCAGCGTTTTTAAACTACGATCGTAGTCGCCGTTTTCATAATCGCAATACGCTTGAAGTCGGCGCAAGTAGTTTTTGCTCGGGTCTTTCTGCAGTATCTTTTCCACCAGATCGCTGGTAGCTATGCAATCCTTTGTGAGGTAATAACTATTGGCAAGTTGCATTTCATCCTCAATTTTCAGCTCGGCACTTCTTTCTACCAGATCTTTGTAGGCCTTGGTCGCGTCCTCATAATTTCGCAGCACAAAGAAGAGGTACTCCGCTTTATCCCGCAATGCAGGCGTATAATTTGGAGCAATTTCTAAGGCTTTGTTGTAGAAAATGATCGGTTTCCCCGGCACTTTGGCGATACGATACACCTTGGCCAACATCAGTTTAGGAAGTGGATTTTTGGGTTCGAGCGTAGATGCATACTCGTAGTGCTGTGCCGCCGGGCCACCGCTCGACATCTCTTTGTAGCAGGCTCCCAGGGACATTTGAATCGCAAAATCTTTAGAAGATACATCCAAAGCAGCTTTAAGGTACTCTTCCGCTTTAGCAAGATTGGGCTTTTTCGTCCCCGGCGCGATGTAGTAAAAATACGACTCGCCGATCTGCCGCCAGGTAGTCATGTCTTTTTTGGCGTATTTCTTTGCTTTGCCAAACTGTTTTTCAGCTTGTACTGCGTTGTTTTGAAGTAAAAGTACGCGGCCATTGGCTATGTAAGCCATGGGGGCATCTGGTTTTGCATCAAATGCAGCTTTGAAATTAGCCATCGCGTTATCTTTATCACCTTTGGCAAGATAAGCGTTGCCCAGGCTCAAGAAAGCGCTTTGATCGGTTGGATCGACCTTAGTCAGGCCAGAATACACACTGATTGCCTTATCCCAGTTTTCGAGTTGCATGGATTCAAGACCCGCTGCATGGCTTTGACCAAAGGCCAAATGCGCAAACAGGAATGCCACAGGGAAAAGGGCTTTATTCAGAAGATTTGTCATTGTTCGGAAAAAGTATTGTGTTTAGAAACGGATGGGGCACTTCATCTGTCCAATTATTCTTTTGGAATAATGAAGTACCACTTTTTATTTAGACGCACATTGAGGAGGAAATTGACACCTTAAATGCAATTTTGACAAACATTTAAGTTAATGACTTGATTTGACCAGGCGGGTTACTGCGTTGGCGGGCAAAAGGCCGTCTTTGAGCATGATGCGCTGACCGTCCTTAGCCAAATAGGAGGAAAAACCCGCTCCCAGCCCATTTCGACGCGCTTGTGCATTGATGATGTATATGGTGCGTTTGTAAGGATAGTCGCCGGTAGCCAGATAGGCTTGATAGGGGCCGTACCCCTCTTTTCCGGTCTCCTTGGCGATGTCGGCGATCCTAATTTCGCGCATAAATTTTTGAACCCCACCATCGTCGGTGTCCGAGATCCAGTTTGCAGCGATGATGCCGATGGCACTTTTGTTTTTGCTCACATAATCTATCACGTCCGTATTACTATTAAGTGCTGTAGCTTGTTTCGTAAGTTCCTGGCCTGCAATAACGGAGTCCCGAACATACCGGAGCGTGCCGCTTTGAACGTTGTCAAACACCAGCAAGATGCTCCCCAATGCGGATTTAGGATTGATCTCTTTCCAGGTAGATGCTTTCCCGGAAAGCAGGTCCTGTATTTGCTGCATGGTCAACACGGTATCGCGGTTTTCCGGGTGAAGGATAAACGCAAGTGCGTCGTATGCAATGGGCGTCATAGGAGGTGTAAAACCTCGCGATTGAAAATATTCTGACTCCTTCCCCGTCAATTGCCTGCCGATGATGATGACTTGCACCGAATCCTCGATGAGCGCGTTCACCGCTTCTCCTTCCGAAACGTACCTTGGGTTGATCTTGGCGGTGCGGTAAATAGAATCAAATACATCAATACAAGATGCAATGACCGGTTTGTAACCGTCTTCCACGGCTATGGTTATTTCGCCCGTAGTAATGGTGTCCAGTACTTTACCGGTTTTGTCGCGTTCTGCACAGGAGATCCAGAGAAGCGATACTATGCTGAAAATGAAAAGGTTGCGAAGCATAACAATGTAGGTTAATAGTGATCGGAATAAACCCTCCAGCCTCGGTAAGTGCCATATAAGAGCACCATTATTGCAAAAATATTGCGGTACTCTGTT
>JAUSMG010000161.1 GCA_030645295.1 Saprospiraceae bacterium
AACACGTCATGCTCGTGGACCTTGCCAGAAACGATATGTACAAAGCCTGTGGCAATGCCGAAGTGGTGACTTTCAAGGAAGTACAATTTTACAGCCACGTGCTGCACCTCGTTTCTGAGGTCTCCGGGAAAATGTCGCCCGGCCAAAACCCGATAAAAATCATGGCTGACACCTTTCCCGCAGGGACGCTGAGCGGTGCCCCGAAATACAAAGCCATGCAATTGATCGACCACTACGAAACCCAAAATCGGGGTTTTTATGGCGGCTGCATCGGCTTCATCGGCTTCGGCGGCGATATGAACCAGGCAATCCTGATCCGCTCTTTTCTCAGCAAAAACAACGTCCTGTACTCGCAGGCTGGGGCGGGCATTGTCAAAGATTCGACCCCAGAGGGCGAGTTGCAGGAGCTGAACAACAAGTTGGCGGCATTAGACATGGCAGTTAAAATGGCGGAAGGAGTTTCAAGTTAGCAAATTACAAGTTAGCAGGTTTGCAAGTCAGCTTTACTTACTCAACTAATAACCAACCCATTAACCCATAACGCTCTTAACGTGAAAATCTTGGTATTCGACAATTACGACTCCTTCACCTACAACCTCGTTAACTACGTAGAGCAATGCACCGACGCGCCCGTGACGGTTGCCCGAAACGACGAAATCAGCCTCGAAGCAGTGGACGAATTTGACAAAATCCTCCTCTCGCCGGGGCCGGGACTGCCCTCCGAATCGGGTCTTTTGCTACAGCTCATTCGCCAATACGCCCCTCGGAAAAGCATCCTAGGTGTTTGCCTGGGGCAGCAGGCAATGGCCGAAGCGTTTGGCGGGCGGCTGCTCAATTTGGGCCGCCCGTTTCATGGTGTTGCTACCCGGATAAAAATAGATGACCCAAGCGAATTGCTCTTCCGGGACGTGCCGACGATGTTTTTGGCAGGCCGTTACCATTCGTGGGTCGTTGACAAAGACCATCTGCCCGATTGTTTTCGCATCACGGCAACTGACGAAACCGGCGAAATTATGGGCATCACGCATCGCGAATTTGACCTTCGGGGTGTACAGTTTCACCCCGAATCCATCTTGACAGAGCATGGATTGACGATGATCCGCAATTGGGTGAACGGTTGACTTTTAACAGTCGAAAATCAATCGTCACCAGCCACCATTTTTATGAAAGTCATCCTCTCTAAAATTTTTGAGAATCAAAAACTTACGAACGCTGAAGCCCAGGCGCTGATGTCCGCTATCGCCGAAGGTCAGTGCAACGAAGCGCAAATCGCCGCTATTCTCACTGTGTTCATCCTCCGGGGGATCGGTGTCGAAGAACTGCGCGGTTTCCGCGATGCGCTGCTCGAACGGTGCATCCCGTTCGACCTCGAAGGCCGTGAGGCCATTGACCTCTGCGGCACAGGCGGCGACGCGAAAAACACGTTCAACATCAGCACCTTGGCCTCGTTTGTAGTGGCGGGCGCGGGTTGCGAGGTGGTCAAGCATGGCAATTACGGCGTGTCGTCGGTCAGTGGTTCATCCAATATGTTGGAGCATTTTGGCTATCGTTTCAGCAACGAGGCCGACACCTTGCGCCGCCAACTCGACCGCGCCGGAATTTGCTTTCTTCACGCACCACTTTTTCATCCGGCCATGAAAAGCGTCGGCCCGGTTCGGCGGCAACTGGGCGTGAAAACGCTGTTCAACATGCTCGGCCCAATAGTCAATCCCGCACAGCCGCCATACCAACTAACGGGCGTTTTTAACCTCGAACTTGCCCGGACGTACCAATATCTCTATCGCGACACCGGCAAACAGTTCATCGTGCTGCACAGCCTCGACGGCTACGATGAATTCTCGATGACCGGCCCGGCCAAGTACATCTCGAACTCCGAAGAGAAAATCATTGCCCCAGAGCATTTTGGCCTCCGGCGACTCACCCAGGCGGATTTGTACGGCGGTGAGACGGTGGAAGCCTCTGCCAAAATTTTTATGCACGTGCTTGAAAATAACGGAACTGCCGCCCAGAACCAGGTCGTGGTCGCCAATGCAGGGCTAGCCATTCATTGTCTGCAGCCAGCGATGTCGGTAGCCGATTGCATCGAAACGGCGCGGGAATCGCTGGTTTCTGGGAGGGCATTGAATAAGTTTGCGAAACTTATTGAAGTTTCGTAAACGTGTCACCTAATCATAAGTCGCATCACACAGCGGGTGCAGAGAACCTGGTATAAAATACTGTAAATGAATATTCTGGAAAAAATCGCAGCCGAAAAACGCCGCGAAACCGAAGAGCGCAAAAGCCTTTATCCGACCAAACTTTTGGAGCGCAGTATCTACTTTGAAACGCCCATCGTATCGTTGAAAAAGTACCTTTCGCGCACCGACAAATCGGGCATCATCGCCGAGTTCAAGCGAAAATCGCCCTCAAAAGGCATGATAAATGCATACGCGTCTGTCGAGGAAGTGACCATCGCTTACATGCAAGCGGGCGCCTCCGCCCTTTCGGTGCTGACCGACGAAGCGTTCTTCGGCGGCACGAGCAAGGATTTGATTACGGCCCGGCAGTTCAATTTTTGCCCAATCCTCCGTAAGGATTTTGTTTTGGACGAATATCAAATCCTTGAAAGTAAGTCCATCGGCGCCGACGCGGTGCTGCTCATCGCGGCTTGTTTGACAAAAAACGAGGTCAAGACGCTGACCGGTTTCGCCCATTCACTTGGCCTCGAAGTCCTGCTGGAACTGCACGACGAATCCGAGATCGGACACATCCCCGGCGAAAACGTGCTGGTCGGAATCAACAACCGCAATCTGCAAACGATGCAAACTGATGTGGAGACTTCATTTCGCATGATCGGACGGCTGCCATCGGGTATGGTGAAGGTTTCGGAAAGCGGTATATCAAACGCGGAAAAAATCGGGGAACTGCGGGCAGCGGGATTTCAGGGCTTCCTGATTGGGGAGTATTTTATGCAAAGCAGCGACCCTGGGGCGCGGTGCAAAGAATTGACAATCAATTTGAAACAACCATGAAAATCAAAATCTGCGGCCTCAAGCACCCGGACAACATCGCCGAGATCACCGCACTCGGCCCAGACTTTATCGGTCTGATTTTTCATGAAAAATCTCCCCGCTACGTCGGCAACGAATGCTCGGAAATCTCGACTGGCAATTTCAAAAAAGTGGGCGTTTTTGTTGACGAAACTGCTGAAAAAATCCTCGAAACAGCCCTTCGTTTCGGGCTGTACGCGGTGCAACTGCACGGTGCTGAGTCGCCGGAATTTTGCCGTAAAATGAAAGCCTCCGGGCTGAGGGTCATAAAGGCATTTTCCGTTGGCGCGGCTTTTGACTTTGGTCAAACATTTGGATATCAAGACGTTTGCGACTTTTTTCTGTTCGATGCCAAAGGCAAAAACCCCGGTGGCAACGGCATCCAATATGACTGGGATATCCTAAAAAACTACGTCGGGGAAACGCCTTTTCTGCTCAGTGGCGGCCTCAGGCCCAGCGATGCGGAACAAGTTTTGGCTTTTAGACACCCGATGATGGCGGGCGTTGATTTGAACAGCGGATTCGAGATTGAACCCGGTTTGAAAAATGTAAAATGGATTGAAAGATTTATGAAAAAACTGACAACTTTTAAAAAGTTGCCAAATCTAAACTTCAGCCCTGACAAGCGCGGTTTCTACGGCCAATTCGGCGGTGCTTTCGTCCCGGAAATGCTCCACCCCAACGTCGAAGAATTGCAAAACCGGTACCTTGAAATCCTCGCCAGCCCCAGTTTTCAGGCAGATTTTGACCGTTTGCTGCGCGATTACGCCGGTCGTCCGACACCGCTTTACCTCGCGCCTTCGCTGTCCGAGCGATACGGCTGCCGAGTTTTCCTTAAACGCGAAGACCTAAACCACACCGGGTCGCACAAAATCAACAACGCTATCGGGCAAGTTTTGCTGGCCCAACGGCTTGGCAAACGACGCATCATCGCCGAGACTGGGGCCGGTCAGCACGGCGTGGCGACGGCCACCGTTTGTGCGTTGATGGGG
The DNA here is from genome assembly GCA_030645295.1 of Saprospiraceae bacterium. Classification (GTDB taxonomy): domain Bacteria; phylum Bacteroidota; class Bacteroidia; order Chitinophagales; family Saprospiraceae; genus M3007. The sequence continues at coordinate 4,022 of JAUSMG010000161.1, forward strand.
CTGGAATGCGTTGTTTACATGGGCGAGGTGGACATCAAACGACAAGCGCCCAACGTGGCGCGGATGCAGATGCTCGGCGCGACCGTCGTGCCAGCCATTAGTGGCAGCCGTACGCTGAAGGACGCGACCAATGAGGCCATCCGCGACTGGATAAACAACCCCGAAAACACGTATTACATCATCGGCTCCACCGTGGGGCCTCACCCCTACCCGGATATGGTGGCGCGTTTTCAGTCGGTCATTTCGGCAGAAATCAGGCGGCAGTTGAAGCAGCAAACAGGGCGTTCCGATCCAGATCTTGTGGTGGCCTGCGTTGGTGGCGGGAGCAACGCAGCTGGGGCGTTTTACCATTTTTTGAAACGAAAAAAGGTCCGATTGGTCGGCGTGGAAGCGGCGGGACATGGCGTGGATTCTGGGAAAACAGCAGCGACATTGGCCATCGGGACACCCGGTATCATTCACGGCAGCCGTACTTTTTTGATGCAAACGCCAGACGGTCAGATCGTAGAGCCACACTCGATTTCTGCGGGGCTGGACTACCCTGGAATAGGGCCACTGCATGCTTTTTTGAAAAATTGCCATCGGGCGGAGTATCTGTCCGTGACTGACGACGAAGCCTTACAAGCCGCGTTTTTGTTGGCGCGAACGGAGGGAATCATCCCCGCGCTGGAATCCGCTCACGCGCTGGCGGCTTTGGAAAAATTATCGTTTCGCACTGACGAGGTGGTGGTAGTGAATTTGTCGGGACGCGGCGACAAGGACTTGGAAACGTATAGTACAAACCTGGAAAAATTTCAATGATGAATCGAATAGACGCACTTTTTCAGAAGCGGAAACCTGTCCTCTCCATCTTCGCCACCGCCGGTTTTCCCCAGATAAACGCCACCTTGCCTATCCTCCGCGCACTCCAAAAAGCCGGGGCGGGCATGGTAGAAATCGGTATTCCGTTCAGCGACCCCCTGGCCGATGGGCCGGTGATTCAACACAGCAGCAGCGTCGCCCTTGAAAATGGCATGACGCTGGAAGGGCTTTTCGGGCAACTCAGAAACATCCGGGAGGAAATCAAGATGCCGCTCCTGCTCATGGGTTATGTCAACACCGTGATGCAATTCGGCATGGCGCGTTTTCTGGAAAACTGTCAAGAAACGGGCATTGACGGGGTGATTTTGCCCGATTTGCCACCCGAAGTCTTTGAAAGCGAGTATCAACAGATGTTTGAAAAGCACGGCATCAACCCCGTTTTTTTGGTCACGCCGCAGAGCTCCGAGGCACGACTTCGAAAAATGGATGCACTGTCACGGGGTTTCTTGTATGCCGTCTCTACCTCAGCCACAACGGGCGAGCGCAAGGGTTTTTCCTTGGAGCAAATCGCTTACTTCGACCGTTTGCAAGCGGCAGGTCTGCGAAACCCGGTTGTCGTTGGTTTTGGCATTTCGAGCCGGGAAGATTTGCAAACGGTGTTCGCGCATGCGCAGGGCGGGATTATCGGGAGCGCGTTTGTACGAGCCATTTCGAAGGCCGAGGAAGCCGAATTGGAGGAAGTCGTTTTGGCATTTGTCAGGTCAGTATTGCCACAAGATTGAACCAGGGAAACCCCATAACCCGCCGTCAACTCTAAACCGTTTACCAGCTTGCCTGGATTGCCTGGGCTCAACCGTAAAGAAAAATGGTCATTCAAATCGAAAAGAACATCCGCGCCGAGCACCAATCGGCCATTCTCGAAAAACTGAAATCCGTTGGTTTCAAAGCAGTCGAAGTCAACACCCAAACTGCCCGCTACATTATCGGCCTGGGCAAAACAGCAGTGGACATCCGCAGCATCGGCCACCTCAAAGGCATTCGCGACATACATCGTGTGACCGACGAGTTCAAACTCGTCAGCCGAAAATGGCGGGTCGAGGACACCGAAATTGACCTCGGTGACGAGGTGAAAATCAACCGCCAAAGCCTGAGCATTATGGCCGGGCCTTGCAGCATCGAGTCGGAGGCGCAAATCCGCACCGTTATTACGCACCTTCAGGCCAACGGCATCCGCATTTTTCGGGGCGGAGTGTTCAAACCACGCAGTTCGCCTTATGCTTTCCGAGGTTTGGGCATCGAAGGCTTGAAGTTGTTTTCCGTGCTTTGCCGAGAGGCGGGCACCTGTGTTGCTCAAACGCGGGATGTCCGGGACAATTGAAGAATTACTTCAGGCAGCGGAGTATATTTTTTCGGCAGGCAATGAAAAAATCATCCTTTGCGAACGCGGCATCCGCAGCTACGAAAAAGCGTATCGCAACACGCTCGACCTGAACGCAGTGCCGATTCTGAAGGAAAAAACGCACCTGCCCGTCGTGGTTGACCCCTCGCACGGCATGGGCATCCGGCGTTTCGTGGAGCCGATGGCGTTGGCTGGCATCATGGCCGGGGCGGACGGGGTACTTGTCGAAGTACACGAAACTCCGGAAAAAGCGGCCTCGGACGGGCAGCAAACTTTGAATTTCGAAGAGGCAGGGCGGTTTTACGGGCGGGCGAGGGCAACGTTTGGGCTTAGGGCGGGGTTTTGATGCAATTGGCTGCCATCTTGCCGCGGCCATCGGCTGTCCGCCTTGGCAAATACAAAATCAAAGGGCTGTTCAGTTTTTGATAAACTTGAAAAAGCCTGCTTTTTCACCCACCCTGATTTTCAAAAAATAAATCCCATTTGGCATGCCCTTCACGCTCATTGAATTGGTCCCCGTACGTCCCTCCTGCAGCAATCGGCCATTGATATCGAAAATCGCGTATTCGTATTCCGTCAATTTTTCAGTTGAAAGAATCTGCATAATACTGGTCGCCGGGTTGGGAAAAACCTTGGCAGAACTCAGCACTGAGTCAGGCTCATTCGACCCGGTGCTGTAAGGATGGCCTACATATATCATCCAATAACTATTGGCTGAAATCTGCACCACACTGGGGTCGCCGCCTTGAATATTGGTGTTAACAAAGCCGTTCCAGACCCCTCCATTGGCGGTGGAATTGTACCAGATAAATGGCCCGCTGCCGTAGAATCGCATTTCAGTTTCATGGTTCAGCATCATATTTCCGGTCCAATTGTGTTGATTATCAGAAGGAATATTGGGTACCGGAGAGAAATTCAGCCCATCAGGCGAGACCTGGTGGTAAGCCCCATCCTGCGGGGCGCCGATCGGCGCAGTGTAATGCCAGCCTCCATTGAAATAAATTACTGCCGGATCAATCAATGGTTTAGAGGGGTGATCTACCCGGGCATTGGGTTCGAAGGTGTAATGTATTCCATCGTCGCTTTTGGCAGAATAACAATTTACAATTTGGTTCAACCCACCCATGGGTATCCCATCGCTGGAAGAGAAATATATACGCAAACTATCGCCGGCAAACACCGTAAGTGTCGGATCAAAAGGGCGTTGGTAATTTGCAGGCAGCCCGTTCACCACAATGGGCGTGGGTGAAGTCCAGCTTAACCCGGCATCGTAAGAGAATTTAACCGAGACGCGATCCCAGGTAGGGGTATTTTGCGGAAGCCGGAACCACTGAAACGCGCAAATCAACGTATCCCCTTTCCAGCGTATGACGGATGGAACACCGGCGGAATCCTGAAAAATGGTGGAGGCGTTAAAAATGATTCCATCATTCGACCAGGCTATTCGCAAGGGGTTTTGCCAGGGAAAGGATTGGGCGTTGACCAATGTGGTCATAGAGAGCATTATAACTGGAAGAAGTTTATTCATGATCCGTTTGATTAAGGCACAAGAAAATACAGATATACTTTACATAGGCTTATTCATTCCATTTTTTGGAATAAACAGGTTCTTTGAACCTGCTTTAATGGTTTTCAGCAGTATCTCAGATAATTTCCGGTCTTTTGCAGTAGAAATTGAACCAATCCCCTCCACGCATGGCGTTTGACATATTCCTAACCTTTTTCCTCGTTTTCCTGAATGGTTTTTTTGTAGCCGCTGAATTTGCCATCGTTAAGGTGCGCTATTCACAGATAGAGCTTCGTGCTAAATCGGGCCACCGGATGGCGGGTTTGGCGCAAAGAATGCTCAACAACCTCGATTCTTACCTTTCTGCTACGCAGCTCGGCATTACGCTCGCCAGTCTTGGACTGGGTTGGATCGGGGAACCAGTAGTGTCAAAAATTCTGATCGCACTTTTTCACGCGCTTGGTATGGATGTGCCCGACGAAACGGCCCACCAAATTGCCTTGCCCGTAGCGTTTGCCCTCATCACCGTTCTACACATCGTTTTTGGCGAACTGGCGCCCAAATCTATCGCCATTCGCAAGCCAGAAGAAACCACGCTGTTTGTTTCGCTGCCGATGCGGGCTTTCTTTGTGATGTTCCGGCCTTTTATCTGGGTGCTCAATGGCTTTGCCAACCGCATTTTGAAATTGATCGGCATCCAGCCCGCCGATGAACACGAGGCTCATAGCACCGAAGAACTGCGCTTGCTCGTACGACAAGGACACAAAAGCGGCGCGATCAAGGAGGACAACTTCCAGATCATCCAGAATGCCTTCGATTTTTCTGAACTGACCGCGCAACAGGTGATGGTGCCACGCAAAAATATTTTTGCCCTCGAAATAGAAAGCACCCGGGAAGAGATCCTAAACGCCGTGCTCGAAAACGGCTACTCGCGGATCCCTGTGTATGAAGATGATATTGACAATTTAATGGGGATCGTATTTGCAAAAGACATTTTCAAAGCCAATACCAGAGGAAGTGAATGGAATTTGAAGGAACTTATGCGCCCAGTGCATTATGTCTACAATTCCGCCAAACTCAACCGGGTGCTGAAGGATTTTCAGACCAAAAAAATACACGTCGGCATGGTGATCGACGAGTACGGTGGCACTGAAGGACTGATTGCGATGGAAGATATTTTGGAGGAATTGGTCGGTGAAATCCAGGACGAACACGACGATGAAGTATCCCCGGTAACCAAAAACGAGGATGGCACCTACAATGTATCGGGTATAGCACCGCTACACGACTTAAACCATTTTTTGCCGATGCCTTTCCCGGAGAACAAGCAATACAACACCCTTAACGGATTGGTACTCAACCGTTTTGGGCGCATTCCTTTGAGCAATGACTCGTTCCAGATCTCCCCTTATGAGATCACGGTACTGGAACGGCGCCAGAATATTTTGATGCAACTTAGGGTGAGGTTGATGGAAGAGTTTTTGGGCGAGGAGGAGGGGTGAACAATACCCTATTAGATGAACCATACAAAAGGTATTATTTGCCATGTGGCTCAGGATTTAATTTTAAACACGGCGAATCAGGGGACAAGTTTTTAATTGATATTTTGTGGGTGCCAGATGTTACCAGATAACCTGAATACAACGATCCACATCCTCGGCGCACCCGGTTCCGGTGTAACAACTTTGGGTAAAGCTCTTGCTGAACGGTTGAAAATCAAGCATTTCGACATCGACGACTACCATTGGTTCACCGACGATGTTCTGCCCTATCGCCGCCGCCGCAATCCTGACCACCGACGCCAATTACTGGCCAAAGATCTGGATACGCACGAAGGCTGGGTGCTTTCCGGCGCGCTCTGCGGCTGGGGCGATGTGTTTATTCCACGATTTGATGCCGTAGTTTACTGTTGGCTTCCTGCGGAGATCCGTTTGGCGCGTATTCAACAAAGAGAACTGGCGCGCTATGGAGAAGAACGGCTTGCTCCGGGCGGCGATTTGCATACGGTTTTTGAAAAATTCTGTACCTGGGCGGTGGCCTATGATACTGATTCAGAGAACATTCGGAGTCGTGCCCGTGAATTGGAATGGGTTGAGGAATTGACTTGCCCCGTGCTTCGGTTGGAAGAGGAATTGGCTGTTGAAGAGATGGTAGAACGGGTTTTAGGGTTCGTAGGCCGGGGTTGAGTCCAAAGGATTAACATCGATGATTGATCAAATTTTATTTCGTTATCGCTGGCTTAGACCTTCCAGGGTTTTAAAAACCTGGAAGGTCTGGCACTCGATAAAGAATAAAAATTGGCTCGTTTTTTCGAGTAATACTTTCGACACAATAGCCCAGCGTGTTAAAAAAATATGACAAATCAGCCCTTATCACCCAGACTATCTTTGCTTTTCCCAACCAATTTACCAATCACCAGTTAACCAATCACCAATTTACCAATCGCCAGTCACCTATGCTCCGTCGCCCACGCCGAAACCGCCAATCCGCTGCCATTCGCAGCATGGCCACTGAAACCCATCTGAGCAACGAACACCTTGTGTTCCCGATGTTTGTACTCGATGGATCGGGCATTCGCAGTGAGATTCATTCCCTGCCCGGTATCTTCCGTTTTTCGCCTGAAAATCTGTTAAGGGAAATTGAGGAGTGCATGAACTTGGGTCTGACCAATTTCGTCTTATTCCCCGCCGTAGCCGAGCATTTGAAGGACACAACGGCTACCCATAGTTGGTCGCCCGACAATTTTTACCTGAAAGTCGCCCGGGACATTAAAAAGCGCTTCCCCGAATGTTGCCTCATCAGCGACGTAGCGATGGACCCTTATTCCAGCGACGGCCACGACGGACTCGTACGCGACGGCGAAATTGTAAACGACGACACTTTGCCTATCCTAGCCCGAATGTCTGTAGCCCAGGCCGAGGCTGGATTTGATATGCTCGGCCCATCGGATATGATGGATGGCCGGGTAGGTTTTATTCGGCAAGCGCTTGACAACAAGGGCTTTACAAAAACAGGTATCCTGGCCTACACCGCCAAATACGCCAGTGCCATGTACGGCCCCTTCCGCGATGCACTCGACTCTGCGCCTAAAAGCGGCGACAAAAAAAGTTACCAAATGAACCCCGCCAACAAACGTGAAGCGCTCATCGAAGCCGCCCTCGACACCGCTGAAGGCGCGGATATGCTCATGGTAAAACCCGCGCTGCACTACCTCGATGTGATCCATTTGCTTAAGGAAAACTCTGATCTACCCATTGCAGCCTATCATGTCAGTGGTGAATGCGCCATGCTCCGGGCTGCCTGCAACAACGGTTGGCTTGACTTCGAACGCGCCATGCCAGAAGCCTTGCTGAGTATCCGCCGGGCCGGCGCCGATGTGATATTAACTTACTTTGCGAAAGAGTGGGCAAGACGGTATAAATAGATTACACAGAAATAATATCCGTATTTTTGCGCCCAATTCTGATAAGATGGAACACGGATGCCACAGATGAGACACGGATTTTTTTCTTGAAAAACAAAATTGATAAATCCGTGTCCCATCCGTGGCATCCGTGTTCCCCCTATCGTAGTCAATCTCATAACGCTGAAATCAAATAAAAACCAAATTACTCACCACCATGAAAAAACATAATTTCTCTGCGGGTCCGGCGGTACTGCCCGCTTCCGTGCTAAAAGAAGCCGGAAAAGCAGCCGTCAACTATCAAGGCATGGGCCTCAGCCTTCTCGAGCTCTCCCACCGCGGCCCGGAATTCACAGCCATTATCGAAGAAGCCAATGCGCTCATGCGTGAGATCATTGGACTTCCAGACAATTACCACGTTTTGTGGCTAACCGGTGGCGCGAGCAGTCAGTTTTTTATGGCGCCTATGAACCTGCTCAACGAAGACGAAACAGCCCTGTTTGTCAATACGGGCGTTTGGGCTGACAAGGCCATCATAGAAGCCAAAGCCTTTGGTAATGTACAAGTTATCGCCTCTTCCAAAGAGCAGAATTATACGTTCATCCCCAAGGATTACAAGATCTCGAAGTCGGCAAAATACCTGCACCTGACGAGCAACAATACGATTTACGGCACCCAGATGCGTAAATTTCCCAAGTCGTCCGTGCCGATCGTCTGCGATATGTCTTCAGATTTTTTGAGTCGCCCGTTCAAGCCAGAACAGTTCGGACTCATCTACGCTGGAGCGCAAAAAAATCTGGGACCAGCAGGCACTACCGTCGTGATCGTGCGCGACGACATGTTGGGCACAGTGTTGCGGCATCTTCCGGCAATGCTGGATTATCGCACATTTGTAAAAGAAAACTCGCTCTACAATACCCCACCAGTGTTCCCCATATATGTGAGTATGCTAACCTTGCGCTGGATCAAAAAAAGCGGTGGCCTCAAAACCCTGCAGCGGAGAAACAAGGCCAAAGCGCTGCTCCTTTATGATGAGATTGATCGTAACCCACTTTTCCGTGGCACCGTAGCCGAGGAAGACCGTTCGTACATGAACATTTGTTTTGTCATGAACGAAAAATATGCAGCACTGGAAGCAGAGTTTGGAAAACTCTGCGAAGCCAATGGCATGATCGGATTGAAAGGACACCGTTCAGTCGGAGGTTTCCGTGCCAGCACTTACAATGCCTTGCCGCAAAAAAGTGTGCAGGCATTGGTGCAGTTAATGCGTGATTTTGCTGAAAGAAAGGGTTAAAGCGATGCCGGTTCATCGTTTATAGTTCATCGTTCATAGTTCTTTATGTTTTTCCCGAGAAAAAGAACAATTAAAGGGCTGATCCACATTGAAGGCATAGCGCTCCCGGTGCGTGTGGCGCTGGATTTAGCAAGTGGTCATTATTACAGCCTTTCGGCACGTCGCATCACCTTGCGCCTTCCGGTAACTGCGGGAGAAGGTATGATCCGTGATTATCTGCACATTGTACAGGAATGGGTAGTGCAGCAGTTTGAAAAACAACCGACCTGCCGCGAAGCCTACCTTGGGAAACAGTTCCAAAACGGAGACGCAGTAGTCGTCGGCGAGCGACGCTATACACTTTCTTTAAATCTAAAAGACCGCGTTACAAGCACCGCAAAATTGGTCGGCGACAGCATTTGCCTGGAACTCAATGAAAACCTAAATTCCTGGCAGCGCACCCGTACCGCAAAAACCTTGCTTTCGCGCATTGTTGCCAAAGATTTTCAGGCTGAAATATCGCGGCGTGTGGAAGAGATGAACGCAAAAACTTTTCGACAACCCATCCGAAGCGTCAACCTGAAATACAACCACTCCAATTGGGGCAGCTGCTCACGGTCTGGAAATGTCAATCTTTCTACCCGCTTGCTTTTTGCTCCCCGGCTTGTGCAGGATTATGTTATATTACACGAACTGGCGCATTTGATCGAGATGAATCATTCCGACCGGTTCTGGGCATTGGTGGAGCGATACATGCCAAATTACAACGAAGCTGAAAAATGGCTGAAAGCCAACCGGGCCAAATGTGACTTTTGATGGGGATATGGTTAGTTGGGGATTTGGTTAATTGGGGATTTGGTTATTTGTTTCGCCAGCGCTTAACATTTATGCCAGTCTTCAGGAAAACAGATACCAGGCTCATGCACAACGAATCACCAAATCCCCAACTAAACAAATCACCAGTCCACCAATCACCACTTAACCACTCACCACCCATATGAAGCCCGACATCTCTACTCCTGCCGATATCCGCACCCTTATCGACAATTTTTATGAAAAAGTGCAAAGTGATGAAGTTATTGGCTTCATTTTCAATGATATAGCGCATGTAGATTGGCCCCGGCACCTTCCGGTGATGTACTCTTTTTGGGAGTTTCTTCTGCTCGGAACGCCCGATGCTTACCGGGGGAATCCCATTCAGAAACACCTGGATCTACACAAAAAGATTCCGCTCAAAATTGAGCATTTCGACCGCTGGCTGAGTCTTTTTCAAGGTACTGTGGACGATTTTTTTGAAGGCCCTTCGGCAGAAAACGCCAAGTTCCGAGCCTATGCAATCAGCGAAACCTGGAAGCCTAAATTTGATGGGCCGTTTGCGGTAGGTGTTCAAAAGGTTCAACCAAATTAAACCTTAAGGTTCAAAGAACGCCACGCTCGAGCCTACCCACTCCTTACCTTTATTGTAGCGTACCCCCACCATTTCCCCCTTGCTCATGCGCACAAGGTTGTTCACGAGGCGTGGTGCAGACCAATCTTTCTCCCAAAGGAGCATCATACGGATCTCGCACTTCGAAGGTTCGGCGGTGTTGGTCGTTTGCACTCCGGCAACGTACTCGACCTTGCGTTGCAGGATAAAATTCGACGGATCATCGACAGATTCTACGTCCTCCCGGGTGATATTGATTTTCACCCCTTGCCCCGAAAAAGAGAAGAGCGGTTTTAAAACCCAGTTTTCGAGATCATCCGGTATAGATTTCAATTCATTGACAAACAATGTTTTAGGCACAAAATCGCTTTGAATAAACGGCAATGAGTGCTTAGAAATACGGAAAAACCAATTCGGGTGGCCCACCCATTCTGCGCTCACCTCAGTGGTCATGTCCCACTCCCGGGGCAGATCAGAACGCCGTTCGAGTTCGTCAAAAATGATGCGGTTATAGATACGTTCTACAGTTACCCGTCGCCCGTTATCATCTAGATAGTAAAGATCCCTGCCTTCCCGTTTTAGTTTAGACAGACATAAAATTTTGATTCCCAGGTATTTACGACTTCCCCAAAAATCGATCCGTGTGTTTTGTTTTTCAGGCTCCACCTCTAATAGAATGGTATTTTCCGGCCTGGAATTGCCCACAATAACCTCCCGAAGCAATTCTATATAGTCTGCTTCATTGATGCCCCCAAACAAGTGATGAAAATCTGCTGGAATGTCAAAGTGCTTTCTATAACCCTGAGCCAGCAAGTGTTGAAAAAAATATAGGGACGGAAAGCCTTGCATTTCAATGAGTTGCGGCGTAAATTCTCCATTTTTGTCGCGACAAATCCCAAAATCAAGTTGGAGAAATTGAGTGTGCGCATCCTCCCCTGGCACGCGCAGGTGCTCGGGCAAGGCGGACTCACTGCGGCTCATAAAATCGGAGGCTGTGATCACGGAGCAAATATCCTCAACCCCTTTCAGAAGTTTGTTTTTCAAGGCTTTAGGCACGAAAACTGGTGTTTCAGCCATTCGGAACGTGCATGGCTCGCCGAAATCAGTGTTCACCGTATGAAGGAATGCCTCGTATTTTTCTGGCGTAAAATCGGCATTGAACCGCTGGCGGACTTCTGTATGCATTTTAAATGAATAATTTTAGCTGTTGGAAAGTAGGCTTTGGAATTGCGCATTCTGCAACTTCCAAGCGCGGTGCAAACATACCAATCCCGAACAATCAGAATGAACTTTTAGGAACTTGTGTTCTGAATTTGAAAATCAAGGTTGAAACGTACCTTTGTCGGCTTTTGAAAAATATACCCCGGAAATCTACTCCGGGGTTATTCGTCAGAATCTGCTCGGAACCGCCTTCCATAGTACTGCTACTCAGCCTATACCATGTCTGACCTAAAATCGCAAATCAACCCTGGCAAAGTGCCAAAGCACATTGCCATCATCATGGACGGCAACGGTCGCTGGGCCAAACAAAAAGGGATGCCCCGTGTACTGGGCCACCGGAGTGGTGTAAAAAGTGTGCGTGAAGTGACCGAAGCCGCCGCGCAGATCGGGGTAAAGTATCTCACACTTTATGCCTTCAGCACTGAAAACTGGAACCGTCCACCCGCAGAAGTGACGGCATTAATGTCTCTTTTGGTAGAAACCATCAAAGGTGAAATTCGCGATCTGAACAAAAACGGCGTCCGGCTCATGGCCATTGGCGATATTGAAGCATTACCACCTTCTACCCTTAAGACCTTGCGCGAGGGCATCGAAAAAACAAAGGATAATGATCGGGTTACGCTTGTACTCGCACTCAATTATTCAGCAAAATGGGAAATCCTTTGCGCTACCCGGCGCCTTGCCGAACAGGTGAAAATGGGGGCATTACAGCCTTTTGAGATCAGCGAAGCAATATTCGAGCACGAACTTAGTACACACGGCATTCCTGACCCGGAGCTGCTCATTCGGACCAGTGGCGAAGCCCGTCTTTCCAATTTTCTACTTTGGCAGGTGGCTTATACCGAGCTCTATTTCACACCCGTTTTTTGGCCTGATTTTGACAGAAAGGAGTTGTTTAAAGCCATTTTGAGTTACCAAAACCGGGAACGCAGGTTTGGTATGATCAGCGAGCAACTACCCTAAGCGCATGGTAGCTACAATCGTGCTTCAAAGGGGAAAATATCTACTCTTCCTATTCCCTTTTCTCTTAATGTTTGCGGCAAACCCTGGTAGTAAACCTGTAGGCTAAACGGGCGCTCTTCGCCTGGCTGCATAGGGCCTTCCTTTTCAGTTTGATAAATCGGTTTGAAGGCTGGATCCTCCGTATTAAGCACTGTGCTAAGCCAAAGAAGGCCATCCTTACCATATACGAGTACTTCGAGCCTTGGGTGCTGGGCTACCAGAGGCAGCGGGTTGCTGAGTGAACTGCTTACAAACCAAGCACCTTCCGCCACGGCTGCCTGACCGGGCACAGTAGGTGTCAACATTTTCATGCCATTTAATACCGTGGTAACCAAAATTGGTCCAGGGGCAGGTTGTATTGCCATCTCTGCTTTGATCTTATAAGAAGTAGGCGTCTCTGAAAAGTCGGATATTGGCCAGGAGGCATAAAAAGAGGTGCGTCCAGTGGGTGGGACAGCATCTGAAAAGGTTGAAATAATGACTGACGTGTGTTTCGAAATAGTTACTGGTTTTCCGGCAGCATTGAGCGGCACCATTTCCAACCAGATCTTCTGCCATTCGGCAGTAGGATTGGAACAAATTCCAACCAGATAAAACCGCCCTTGTTCGACCCAACTATTGGTAGTTCTGACAATTATGTCAATTGGTTTAGCATTCGCCGGAAGTAGCTCTGCTTGTAATGGCTTTGTGGGCGTGGGCGCCTTTTCTTCACAATTCTGAAAAATGAAAAGGAGGGTAAATAGCAGGAGGAAACGAACTTTTATCATGAATTTTTTCCGATTGAAATAATGTGGTAAAGATAAAAAGGAAACTGGAGTAGTCCCTCATAACAAAAAAAAGCGGCCTTCGAGTATTCTTTGGAATCTCGAAGGCCGTCATGATAAGTCGATGATCTTGTGTCCGGGGCAACAATCTAGCGCACCACCGTCACATCTCCTTTCATCAGAATCTTCTGACCGTCAATCAGTTCCACCTCAGCCCACCACACGAACACTCCCGGATTCACCGGCTCGCCCTTGTAGTCGCCAG
>JAUSMG010000167.1 GCA_030645295.1 Saprospiraceae bacterium
TATCCGTTGCAAATGTTTGATTTTCTGTTTGCAAACGGTCAGAACTTAGATTGTGCCTGGGATTGCGCCACGGGCAACGGGCAAATTGCCGCTGTATTGGCCGAACATTTCCGACAGGTTGAAGCCACGGACATCAGTGAAAATCAGTTGAAAAACGCGGCACAAAAACCCAATATCCATTACCAGATTGGTCGGGCGGAATCGCCGGACTTCCCCGATCATTCATTTGATCTGGTCACCGTTGGACAGGCTGCACACTGGTTTGATCTTGAAAAATTTTACCCTGCCGTACACCGAGTTTTAAAGCCCGGGGGTATGATTGCATTGGTAGGCTATAATCTGCTCCGGGTAGATAAGCCTACAGAAGCAGTGATCGAATATTTTTACAACACCATATTGCAGGGTTATTGGGATGCCGAGCGACACTTGGTGGAAACAGCGTACAGCACCATTCCCTTTCCATTCGAGGAGATAACGTTTCCCGAAATGGCCTCGACTTATTATTGGACCGTTGATCAACTTTTGGGCTATCTCAACACCTGGTCGGCGGTACAACATTTCATTCGGAAAAATGGCTATAGCCCAATAGAGTCAGGTTTTGTGACCCAATTGAAAAATGTTTGGCCGGATGGGGAAATCAGAACCGTTCGGTTCCCTGTTTTTGGAAGGGTGGGATTTAAAAAAGCCTGATTGCTTTTAGGTCAATTACAGATTTTATCTTCTGGTAAATGTACCATTTTTGATGCAAAACATTAATCCTGACCTTATCCTCTAACAGCGCAAAATTGATAGCATTGAAAAGAAAATAATAAAATAAACAGTGCAATCTATCCCGAATTAAAGCGTTTCGTCAAAATAATTTCAAAGACATAAATATTTTACTACAATCTACTGAAAATCAATTTCCTTTGTGCGATGAATCCGCAAGCTGCAATAGCGCATTTGCAACAAGAGGCAACCATTCAGCCATTATTGGCGAATATAGAAATGCCCGATTTTACGCCTTCTGGCAGGGTTTATTATGATTTATTGGAATCAATTGTGTCGCAACAATTGAGTGTAAAAGTTGCGGATGTTATTTTCAAGCGATTCCTTTCTTTGTTTCCTGACAACTATCCACACCCAAATCATGTTGTTTCCACTGAATTTGAAAAATTGCGCAGCGTTGGGTTGTCCGGACAAAAAGCAGGTTACCTTCAAAACGTAGCACAATTTGCCATAGAAAACGACCTTGAAAAAATAAAATGGGATTCTATGAGCGATGATGAAATTCTATCGTTTCTCACACAAATAAAAGGAGTAGGAAAGTGGACGGTTCAAATGCTTTTAATGTTTACACTTGCCCGACCTGATATATTTCCTGTGGACGACCTCGGAATACAACAAGGTATGCAACGGCTTTTCAAAATAGAAGAACAAAATACGCGGCTATTGAAAATAAGAATGATCGAACTAGCCGAACCCTGGCGTCCCTGGCGCACCGTTGCGTGCCGGTACCTGTGGCGCTGGAAAGACAGTTGAATGAACAAACACGAATGGACTGGGACTATGGTTGTAGAAATTTTATATCCGAATCCCAGTTATAACAAAGCAGCAGAATTAAATAAATTCAAATTTTATGAAAGAAATTACAGATCGCCGTTATCCCATTGGGAAGTTTGAATACGGCAAAAACTACTCCCTTGATGAAACGCGCAAGCACATAAAAAGCATTGCCCGTTTGCCTAAAGAACTTAAAAAAGTACTCAAAAAGCTCCGTGATGGATCCCTGGATAAATCCTACCGTGCTGGAGGCTGGACGGCTCGCCAAGTGATACACCACATCGCTGACAGCCACATGAATGCATACGTCCGCTTCAAACTCGCGGCTACAGAGAACGCTCCGATCATTAAACCATACGAAGAAAATCTTTGGGCTGAAACCGAGGATGCAAAACACGGCTCGCCTAAAACCTCGCTTAAACTACTATCCGCACTTCACACCCGCTGGGTAGATTTTCTTATGTCGCTTTCTGACGACGACCTTGATCGGGGCTATTTCCATCCCGCCAGTAAGCGTACGGTTTCGCTTCGTGAAGCCATTGCGCTTTATGATTGGCACAGCAGGCACCATCTTGCACACATTAAGATGGTGGCCGATGGCAATACTGAAAAAGATTCGGGCAAAAAATCTGCCGGAGCGAAAGCAAAAGGGGCAAAGAATGGCAGCAGGTCTATGGCCGAGGTCTCCCTGGAAACAGGCCTTAAGCCCAAAAGACGGGTTATGAGTGAAGCTCATAAGGCTAAGATCAGGGCTGCACAACAAGCCCGTCGCGCTACTGAAAAGTCCACAAAACCTTCTACTGCAACTACTGCGGTGGCAGAGGGACCGAAAAAGCGCGGCAGAAAGCCAGGCGTAAAACCTGAGTCCCAACCCGTTGTCGTTGCAGCTCCAGCCAAACGTGGTCGTCGCAGCAGCGCTGAAGTAGCTGCTGTCAAAGCTGCCAAGGCTGCCGCACCAAAACTTTCCCGTGCGGAAATCCTGGCCAAAGCCCGTGCCGCCGCCGCCGCCAACCGCGCCGCCGCCGGCAAACCCGCAGCCCCTAAAGCAGCTGCCGCAGTGAAAGGCAAGCGTGGTCGTCCAAGTGGTGTAAAAGTAGAGGTTGCCAAACCTGCCAAAGTTGCCAAACCAGTGGTACAAAAAGCTGCTGCACCCAAAGGCAAACCTGGCCGTAAGCCTAACCCGGCCGTTGCCGCTGCCAAAGCTGCCAAGGCTGCTGAACCAAAACTTTCCCGTGCAGAAATCCTGGCCAAAGCCCGTGCCGCCGCCGCTGCCAATCGTGCAGCAGCAGGTAAAACCGCCGCAAAAAAAGTAGCCACTTCAGGGAAAGCCAAACCTGGCCGCCCAAGTAGTGTGAAGGCAGAGGTTGCCAAACCTGCCAAAGCTGCCAAACCAGTGGTACAAAAAGCTGCTGCACCTAAAGGCAAACCTGGTCGTAAGCCTAACCCGGCCGTTGCCGCTGCCAAAGCTGCCAAGGCTGCCGCACCGAAACTTTCCCGCGCTGAGGTTATGCAAAAAGCCCGCGCAGCTGCTGCAGCCAATCGCGCTGCCAAGGCGGCTATGGCTCCACCAAAGACTACGCCTGACAAGCCCAAGCGCGTCCGTCGTAGCGCTGAGGAAGTCGCTGCAGAAAAAGCGGCCAAGGCTGCCGCACCGAAACTTTCCCGCGCTGAGGTAATGGAAAAAGCCCGCGCAGCGGCCGCTGCAAAGCGTGCTGCGAGTGGCCAGCCCGCCAAGCCTAAAAAGGACCCGAATGCACCCAAGCTCAGCCGTGAAGAGGCTTTGGCCAAAGCGCGGGCAGCAAGGGCAAAAAAGAATTAAAAAGCGATAAACAGATCGAAATCAATCAACAGTAAGCGGCTTCCAGACGAAGGTTTGGAGGCCGCTTTTATTATGGAAAACCACCCAAAACAGCGGCACAAACGGGAGGTATAGTCGATATTCGTTGATGCGGCCAAACACAAAAATTAAGGCAAAATAAGCAATGAAAAGCCCGAAAAGGACCCGGTGTTTTTTCCAGTTTTCGCGGACAAAATCATTGATTTCTCGCCAAAACAGCAAACCTGCCGCCGCGAGGCCGTATGTCGCAGGATTGTAACGAAGGTAAAATCCGCCTAAATTATCCCAGAACATGATGGGTTTGGTATAATACACCGCTTCCGGGAAAATCCATTTTTGCAACAAAACTTGTATAAGAATGGGAATACTGATAGCAGGTAACAGATAGATCCAGTTTTTTTTACAATAGAATGCCCAAAAGACACCATATACCAGCGCAACATCGGCCCGGGTAAAAGCCAAGGCTGTTAATGCAAGGAGATGTATTGCTGTAGCATTTGTTCTCAACCAAACTACAAGCGTCAGCAAACAAACCAGTAATGAACAAAGGGTATCTGGTCTATAGGCTGTGTATAAGGTATAAATGAAAATTATAGCAAATATTAAATTGAACATCAGTCTTTTGCGAATGCACCAGGCAGTTCCCAGAAGGAAAAACACCTCATAAACAGCAAAAGCGCTGATAAAATTAAATAGTAGTACGGCATGATTCCAAGGGGCGCCGGGCCGAATTACCTGCAACCCCTTCCAGAGGTATTTAAGGAGTAGAAGTGGGAGAATACGATATTGATCCGGAGCCTTTCCATGAAAGGCAAAAATATTTTGGTAGAAGTGATGGGTAAGCTCGAAATCCAGATCAGCGATAAAAAATTTGTTGGCTGCGTTTGCCGTAAACACAGCCAACAAAAGATGAAATATTATCCGAACAGGGGGACGCATCAGTCCATTTGAAGGTTGATGTCGTGTGCTTCGTGCCAGGGAAGTCCGTCTGCATTGAGCCGTTCCATAAATGGATCAGGATTCATTTCCTCCACGTTAAAAACGCCTTTCCCGGTCCATTTTCCTTCCAGGATCATCCGGGCGCCAATCATGGCGGGAACTCCGGTGGTGTAGCTGACCGCTTGGGTGCCGGTTTCTTTATAAGCCGCAACGTGGGAACAATTGTTCCAGACATAATAAGAGCGCTCTTTTCCGTCTTTTATGCCTTTGATGCGACAACCGATGCTGGTGAATCCGGTATAGTTTTCCCCCAGATCTTCCGGAGCAGGCAGCACAGCTTTCAAGAATTCAAGCGGAATGATATCCATGCCATTGAATTTAATGGGTTCTATGCCCGCCATGCCGATATTCTGGATCACACGCAGGTGTGTCAGATATTCTTGTCCAAAAGTCATCCAGAACCGGGCGCGGCGCAGGGTCGGGAAGTTTTTCACCAGACTTTCGAGTTCCTCATGGTAAATAAGGTAGGAGCGTTTTGGGCCGATCTCCGGGTAATCAATGTCTTTCCAGATTTCGTGCGGTTCGGTTTCGATCCATTTTCCATCCTGCCAGTAACGGCCTTTTTGCGTCACCTCGCGAATATTGATCTCCGGGTTAAAGTTTGTTGCGAAGGCCTTGCCGTGATCGCCAGCATTGGCGTCCACAATGTCAAGCTCATGGATCTCATCGAAATAATGCTTGGCCGCATAAGCGGTGTAAACAGAGGTTACCCCGGGATCAAAACCACAACCCAGCAGGGCCATGATGCCTTTTTCGCGAAAACGGTCCTGATAAGCCCATTGCCAGGAATACTCAAATTTGGCCACGTCCTTGGGTTCGTAGTTGGCCGTGTCCATGTAATTCGTGCCAGTTTCCAGGCAAGCGTCCATAAGCGGCAGATCCTGGTAGGGTAATGCAACGTTTATGAGCAAGTCGGGCTTGAATGCGCGAATAAGCGCCACGGTTTCCGCCACATTGTCGGCATCCACGCGGGCGGTTTCTATTTTCTTGCCGCCGTAAGCCGCATGAATGGCATCAGCGATGTTATCGCATTTTGATTTTGTGCGGGAAGCGAGCATGATTTCGCCAAATACATCGCGGTTTTGGGCGCATTTGTAGGCAACTACGCGACCTACGCCGCCTGCGCCAATAATTAGGACTTTCGACATGATGAGAATGTGGTCAGTTTTGTAAATGTGGTCAATTTGATTAATGTGGTCAATGTGGTCAATGTGATTAATGTGGTCAATGTGATTAATGTGGTCAGGTTTCAAAGGAGGTTTACGAATGGGTGCGCAAAAGTAAGGAGAAGCTTGGCTTTTTTGTGGGCTTTGATACCTTCGCCTGGATTCCTAAATTGTTAATTGGCGTAAATTTAATAGATCTCTATGCATACCCTCTGGTACGGCGTTTATCCCGCCCTCACAACCCCCTTCACCGATTCCGATTCCATTGATTTTCAAATGTTTGAAAAAAATATGGAAGCCCAGATCGATGCCGGGGTGAATGGCCTCGTATTGGGCGGCACGCTCGGGGAAGCCAGTAGCCTGCTCAATGAAGAAAAGTATGAACTCGTGCGCTTCTGCGTAGAGAAAACCGCAGGACGGGCGCCGGTAATCATGAATATCGCGGAACAAACTACCCGCGCGGCGGTAGCAGCTGCCCGGGAAGCCGAGCGTTGCGGGGCCAGCGGACTAATGCTTTTGCCCCCCATGCGGTACAAGGCGGATGACCGGGAGACTTTGGAATATTTCCGCGCCGTAGCCGGGACAACGCCGCTGCCGATCATGATCTACAACAACCCGGTGGATTACAAAATCCTTGTAACGCTTGAAATGTTCGACGTGATGGCGGATTGGCCCACCATACAAGCCGTAAAAGAAAGCACTCGCGATGTCAGCAATGTAACCCGGATGCTCAACCGATTTGGCGATCGATTTAAAATCCTCTGTGGGGTGGATACGCTTGCGCTGGAGAGTCTTTTGCTCGGTGCAGATGGTTGGGTGGCTGGCCTTGTGGATGCTTTTCCCCGGGAGACGGTGGCGATTTTACAACATGCTAAAGCGGGTCAGGTAGAGGAAGCGCGGCGGATCTATCAATGGTTTTTGCCGTTGTTGGAATTGGATATTCATCCAAAATTGGTGCAATACATCAAACTGGCCGAAGTAGCCACGGGACTTGGCACCGAGAACGTTCGTGCACCGCGCCTGGCTCTGGAGGGTATAGAACGGGACCAGGTTTGGAAGGTTATCCAGGATGCGCTGGGGAAAAGGCCGGTGTTGTAATGTTTCACGCAACGACGCAACGGCGCAACGTTAAGGATTTCACGCAACGACGCAACGATGATATTTACCCGTTGCGCCGTTGCGTGAAATACCTTGACGTTGCGTCGTTGCGCCGTTGCGTGAAATCTTATCCCGCTCACCGCAAAATCTCCAGCCACCCGCTCAGTTTTTCCGCACTTCCACCCAGATCTATAAAGTAAAAATAAGTACCATCGGGCAGGTCTTTCCCATTCCACTGCCCGTTCCAGGCGCCCGTGTTGGTGTACCCTTTTTGTTCAAAAACCTGATTGCCCCATCGGTTAAATACCTGCACGGTATTGTCCGGGAATTGCTCGATCCCAATGATGTGCCAGAAGTCGTTCCGCCCGTCATCATTGGGTGAAATACCTTTGAATACCAATATTTTATCGCAAGATATGGTCACCTGGATCGTGGCGCTGGACTGCTGCCCCATTCCATCGGTAATGCGATACCGGAAGGAATCTACGCCGCATTTTCCCTGGTCGGGGGTATACAGAACCGTTCCGTTGGAAGGGTTATAACTGAAACCGCCTAGAGAAGGGGTGCTTAAAAACTCCACATTGCTCAGGCCGGCAAGGTTGCCCGTTATTCCACCCACAATGTCATTTGCAATAATGTTAAAATCGAGTGCCTCGTTTTTTATGGTGAACACTTCATCGGGTACAGCGAGCAGGCTATCCGAGGGTGTACCGGAAACATTGATCAACAAAATGTAATCCGCGCATTCACCCAGGTCGTTGCACAATTGGATGCAAAGGGTGTCGGCCCCCAGGTTTTGCCCGGTAATTTGAACACACCATTGCTGTGTATTGAAGGAATATCCAATGATCTCGCTCCCTTCATCTTCACAAATATTGGTAATGCTGGTAATAGGGCTGTCAATATAACCCGTGTCGAGGCAAACATTTACGATGCCTCCCAAAGGCATGTTGACCAGGATGGTCTGTTCGTTCAGCACATCCTTGCATTCCAGATAATAGCGCACATTCCACTCGCAGGAAGTGGCGGTATTTTTAAAATAGAGTTGATGAAAACCGGTGTCCAGGTGCATTCCGATGTAATTCCCGCACAAGTCATAGTTGGTGAACGCCACACCATTGTCGGTGACAATATGTTGACCCAGCTCCACATTGAGGATATTGGTACAAAAGATCGTGTCAGCATTGCAAGAAGAGGCGTTCCATTTTACCGTGCCGAAGGCATCCAAAGGATAGCTGTGGATGGGTGCACAGTCGATACAAATGGCTTCAATGGTCACGGTGTCTGCACAGGCTGAAAGCACATTGCGGAACACAACTTCGTGGAAGCCTGGCGTTAGGTTTAGCTCCGTACCCAGCGGCACCAGGAGTGCGGAAGGATTGTAAATAACCGAGCTACCTCCGGCCGATTTTATTTTCAAAGGCCCATAGGTATTTGCCGGATTGCCGCCCCGAATGAAGCCAACGCCTTGCGCTTTCCAGTCATTCTGGGATACGTCCAGGACATTCATTAAACTCACCAAACCATTGAAATTCAAAAAGTTGCCTGTAAAAATCTGCCCGTTTATAGTCCACTCCGTCAGTTCGTAAGGTCCGCCGCCAGCAGGTAAAACGGTCACATTATAACTGAGTGTGCTGTCGACATTGCAGCCAGAAAAACCCATGCTGTAGAGTGCTCCATTGTCAATGACCGTGTAATTCACAATGTCATCGTACGGAATAGGGACGCATCCCCGGGCCGCCCCGTTGCAATCGATCGTAACGAACTGAAGTGTATCGTCCAGAGCGCTGAAGCAATCGGTTTGAGGCAATATTGTTGGGAAATACGAAATGATATGGCATCTGCCGGCAAGCGTATCGAATACCGCCACCCGGATTTCATCTACATTGAAGCCCGGTGCGTTGTTGGCAAAAAAGGAGAGACAAGCGCTGACATTGTCAATCAAATAGGAGCCGTAAGTATCACTCGTTCCTCCGAGGCCTGGTCTGCCCAGTTGTAAAATATGAATGTTCGAAAACGCCTGCGGTATCGTGCCGCAAGCAGTTGAGGAGCTATTCACTTGTACGGAAAAGAAGACGGACTGTTTACTTGGCTGTTGTTGCGTGATGCTGACAATGACGCAGGTCGTGTCTTTCAGCCCAATTTGCTGCGCTGTGCTGATAATGCAAATGGTATCGACGGCAAACCCTGGGTTCGGGCCTGCAGAATAGCTCAGGCAGCCGCTGGAGTTCAGCGACCAGGTTCCGAATGCAGAACCTCCTGAAAGTGCCCCTCCCAAAATACTGAAGGTGGTAGCGCCCGGCGAAAGGCCCACGGGCTGTGGCACACAGAAAAATTCGGTTTTGTTCGCACCCAGCACCATGTGTGCCGTGGTTAAGTTGTTGCAATTGGGAGCAATTAAAACAGTATCAATGGGATAGATACAAAAAAGGGAGTCAAAAACCAAGGCGGAGTAAAGCCCTGCGCGAAGATTTGTCCGATCTTCCGGATTGTCATCTCCCGACAAGTCCGCCCAATTTACAATGTAGGGTCCGCCGTTTCCGCCGGAAATGCTGAGTGAGATCTGGCCACCGGAGGCACAGCTTTCCGGAGTCACCTGTACTTGTGGGTTAAAGGCAGGCGGTTGAAGGATGGTAAAACTTTGGGGGGGAAGCGTGCAGCCATCAGCGTCGGCGATTTGAAGGATGAAAGTCCCGGCCGGCAGACTGCCCGGGGAGTAATTGGCGCCACCCGCATCTTTTAAGGTGTAAACGTACGGAAGCTCAAAGTTTTGACCTGGTGTAACGCTAAATTCTACAAAACCGGTCGCCTGTCCCGAACACCGTACATTATGAGGGGTAATGCTGACTGTGCCACTCACGGGTAAATCCTGAATCGTAAAACTGGTAAATCCTGTACAGCCGGTCGTAATATCCAACACCTGCACGGTGTAGTTGCCCGGCGGCAGATTGTTGTATTGTGGGCCGGGGCCGGGGAGGTAAGAATACTGCCCGGAGCCCCCCACGACAATGACCTGAGCTCTGCCATTGTTAAGACCGCACTTGGAGTTTTCCTGCACTAAATTGTTCACCGTCAGACTATTAAGATTTCGAGGGACGAAATATTTAAAGATCGAAAAACAGCCGTTGTTGGGGTTTGTGACGGTTACATAATAGTTTTTACTGGACAGTCCTGTCACTGTAGCGCCCGCGCCACCATTGCTCCAGTTGTACAATAGATTGGTCGGAGTGAGTGAAATAGAACCGTTATTGGCCAGACACTGGGCAGGGTTGATGGTAGCCTGCACTTGCGGCCCATTGCTGTTGTTGACCACAATAAGGGTATCCAGGGTGCAATTCGGATTGTTGGCCCTTTCAATATGGACATTGTAGCTGCCGGCTGAGAGCCCGGTGGCGACATTGGAATCGGACACCTGTGGGGTCCATGTAAATTTAAACAACCCAAGCCCACCGGCAGGGGTAATGATAATGGTGCCTGTGGACGCGCCACACTGTGTGTTGGACACGGACACATCATTGAGGAGGATGGGGTTGTTGCAATTTTGCGCCCGCAATAAAAACGGAAACAAAAGTGCTAAAAGAGGAAGTGTGTGTTTTATGTTCATGGAATAATCGGTTAGGGAAAACAGATTCGGAGCGATTAAGATTCAATCAGCGGCCTATGCGCCCAAGAGTGCTCGTTATTAATTTGAGATATTGGAATATTAAGCAACTGATAATCAGTATTTTATCATATAATTTTGAAATTTAATATTCCGACAAACCTTTAAAAATGTCCTTTATGTAAGCAGATCACGCGCCTACTTTTGTGCTGTTAAAAACTTTAATCAACACAAAATCTGCTGCTCATGGACAAGAATGCGAAAATTGATTTCCTCAAAAAATTGCCCATGTTCGTTTCGTTGAACGAAGGGGAACTGACGCAACTTGCAGAACATGCACACTTTCGTACTGCTCCGCGATACCACTTCGTTTTTGTGCCCGACGAAGCGGCAGAGCATCTCTACTTTTTGGTGCAGGGCCGCGTGAAAACCGGCACATTTTCAAGCGAAGGTCGGGAGATTATTAAAGAATTAATTTCTCCGCAGTCATTGTTTGGCGATTTGGCGCTTGCTGGCGAAGAAATGCGCAGCGAATTTGCCCAGAGCCTGAACGATGGGGCCGAATACCTGATCATCAAATTGGTTGATTTTCAACAACTAATGCAAGACAATCAACGACTTGTGTTCGCTTGTATGCACCATATTTCTCAACGCCTGCAACGGGTGGAAGAAAGGCTAGCCAATCTTGTAGTAAAAGATGCCCGGGAGCGAATTATCGAATTTTTGCTGGAAACTGCCA
>JAUSMG010000168.1 GCA_030645295.1 Saprospiraceae bacterium
GAAGAGGCTGATATTTATCCAAGTCTGGAATTTATTCAAGCGCCGATCTATGGTTTTAGTGTGTACAATGAACTTGGCAATCGATCAATTATTGATTACCGGAGCCTTAAACCAGAAAAATATGGTGCGGGTACAGGCAAAAAGCCCCTTGGCTATGTAGTAGATCGCCGACGGTTTGACCGGTATCTTATGACCCTGGCTGAGCGGGCAGGCTCAGAAGTCTGGTTGAAAACAGAAGGTTTAAGTTATAAGCCATTGGATGACGGCACTTGCGAAGTGTATTTGCACAAGTTCAATAAAGCGATAAAAATCCGGACAAATGTTTTAGTAGGCGCGGATGGGTTGCAATCGCAGGTAGGGAAATGGGCTGGACTTCATACCCATATCAAAATGACTGAATTGGCCAGTTGTCTTCAATTCGTGGTGGACCGGGTAGAAACAGACGGAATGCTTGAAATAATAACAGGACATGAATGGGCGCCAGGAGGGTATGCCTGGCTTTTTCCAAAAGGCCATGGATATGCCGAGGTTGGACTGGGGGTTATTCGCACCATGACCAAAGAAAATGCCCAATGGCATTTAGATCATTTTATAAAGAATTCCTTTCTAAAGGAGCGACTGAAACATGCGCGAATTTTGGAAGTACATGGAGGTGGAGTTCCACTGGCGGCGCCTTTGCGCACTCAATATGCCGCAAATTTGATGTTGGTGGGCGATGCGGCGCGGCATGTGAACCCCATAACAGGCGGGGGTATCCATACTGCTATCACTGGAGGGTTGATTGCAGGCAAATTCCTCGCGGAGCTAGTTCAAACCGGTACGCGGGCAAGCGCAGATAACCTGAAAGTTTATCAGGACCGTTGGCTGGATCAACTGGGCAATAAAATGTGGAAGTTGTACAATACGAAAAGGTCGATTTTTAAAACGAAAGATATTGCAGAGCGCAATCTTATGTTGTACAATACGATGTCGGATTATTTTAACCCGCTTTCTATTTACAAAAAAGTGTGACGCCGGTTTACTTTGACACTTTAGCCTCGTAACGGCCTGATTTCGGTAGCGTTAAGATATAAACACACTCCAGTCCAACATATAAAATAAATGAGTTTTATTAAGACAAATCCAGGCAGCTCAGGAAATTCCGTAAACCTTTTTTACGAAGATTACGGTATTGGCAAACCAGTAGTATTCATACATGGTTGGCCACTTAACCATGAAATGTGGGAATACCAGTTGGCTGAATTGCCCAAAAACGATCTTCGCTGTATAGCTTATGACCGTAGAGGGTTTGGAAAATCTGACCGCCCCTGGGAAAACTACGATTACGACACGCTGGCAGATGACCTGAAAGCATTGCTTGAGCAATTGGACTTGAAAGAAGTAGTTCTGGTGGGCTTTTCAATGGGGGGCGGAGAAATTGCACGGTATATTGGCAAATATGGTACCAGCCGGATTGCTAAAGTTGTATTGATCAG
The DNA here is from genome assembly GCA_030645295.1 of Saprospiraceae bacterium. Taxonomy (GTDB): domain Bacteria; phylum Bacteroidota; class Bacteroidia; order Chitinophagales; family Saprospiraceae; genus M3007. The sequence continues at coordinate 1,476 of JAUSMG010000168.1, forward strand.
CGCTGTCACCCCTTTTATGCTCAAAACAAAGGACAATCCTGAAGGCGTGGATAAAAAGAATTTTGATGCTATGATTGAAAAACTAACCGAAGACCGGCCTGCTTTTCTTTCAGACTTCGCCAAACAATTCTATGGGGTCACCAAGGCTGAGCAATCTGTAAGTCAGCCGATGTTAGATTGGAATCAGATGCTCTGTTTGATGAGTTCGCTCAGATCCAGCACCGAATGCGTCCGGTCTTTTTCTGAAACGGATTTCAGGAATGATCTGACCAAAATCAATGTCCCGGTACTCATCATTCACGGAGATGCCGACCAGACAGTGCCTATTGCTATTTCAGGGGATAAAACGGCAAAATCATTGCCGAAGGCAAAATACAGGGTATACAAGGATGCACCGCATGGCTTGTTTATCACAGAGAAGGATAAATTGAACAAGGACTTGTTAGAATTTATTGGATGAAACATAAAGCGCCCGTTTTTTTTCAAATTGGATGGAATGCTTGCATCAATTGTGGAGCGTGCGTAGCCGTGTGCCCACACGATGCGGGGTTTATCTCAGCATTTGATACCATTGCCGTGAATACACCTTGTCATATTGCCTGCATGGTGTGCGAAGATATTTGCCCGGTGAGCACTATTACTCATGAAAAGTCTAAAGATTTTGTGGCAGTTCAGTCGGCCGCACACTATAATAGGTAGCGCACTGAGTATTTTGTCCATTTTCGCCATAACGGTTGGGACAAGTTCGTCAGTTGCTATATCTCCGTTTTTGCTGCCAATAAGCCTATTGAGTGCATTGGCTTGCAATATTTACATTACAGGGTTGAATCAGTGGTCAGACCTCGAAGTTGATAAAATAAACAAGCCCTGGTTGCCTATTGCAGCCGGTGTATTGTCCAGGCAGAATGCATTGCGCATAGTACTGGTCTCGGGCATCGTGTGTCTGACCGCAGCGCTCTGTTTATCATGGGCATTTTTCGGGTTGATCCTTTCCATCACCACCATTGGAACCGCTTATTCATTACCGCCATTAAAACTAAAACGCAATCATATATTAGCAGCAGCTGCCATTTCAGTTGTCAGAGGTATATTGGTTAATATCGGATTTTATCTGCATTTTCAATATGAAATAACGGGGACTTGGATGTTTGCCCCGGCTATTTTGCCTTTAGCGATTTTTGTAACAGGCTTTAGTCTTGGCATTGCATGGTTCAAAGATATTCCGGATACCAAAGGTGACGCGGTTTTTCATTTCGACACGTTGGCAGTTAAAAATGGCCGAAAATACGCTTTTATTTTGGGTGCTATGGTCGTTGCATTCGCATACGCTTATATTATATTTGCCGCTATTATTGGACAACTTCCTTCAACGTCGTATTATATTATTACACATGGAGCTGCCTTGTCCCTTTTCCTTTGGCAAGTCAGTATATTGCGTGTAGCCGACGATACACAAGTCAAACGCTTTTACTTATTTTTCTGGGGATTGTTTTTTCTGGAATATATGATTTACCCGGTAGGGTTTTATTTGCCTTCCTAACTCGTTGATATGCCAAGAAAATATATTCTCACAAAAGGACTGGACGACAAGTTTATAGGCGTATATAATGCCTATAAATTCATTGCCAAATTTTTCAAACAAGCATTTCAACGACCTTTTGAATTTCGTGAAATTGTCCATCAATGTTACGAAGTCGGGGTTAAGTCCTTGCCGCTTATTACACTCACTGGTTTTGTGGTTGGTATGGTTTTTACCAAACAATCCCGGCCTTCTTTGGTCGCTTTTGGCGCTACATCCTGGTTGCCTTCTTTGATCGCGATTGCCATGATAAGGGCTTTAGCACCGCTTGTGACGGCTTTGATCTCCGCTGGCAAGGTTGGCTCCAATATCGGGGCTGAGCTTGGGTCAATGCGGGTTACCGAACAGATTGACGCCATGGAGGTTTCCGCTGCTGACCCGTTCAAGTTTCTGGTGGTTACCCGTGTTATTGCGACCACCATTATGATTCCCATTTTGGCATTTTATTGCACTACCGTAGGTATGATGGGTTCTTTTATCAATATTTATCAGCATGAAAAAACCAGCTTCCCCACTTTTATTGCGGATGCATTTTCACAAGTCAGTTTTCTCGATGTAGGCACCTCCGTGGTGAAAGCCATCACGTTTGGATTTACCATCGGAATAGTAGGAAGCTATAAAGGTTACAATGCCGAAAAAGGTACGCAAGGGGTGGGCAAAGCTGCCAACGCATCTGTAGTGCTTTCCATGTTTCTGATATTTGTAGAGGAATTGGTAATTGTTCAAATATCCAACTGGATCAGGTACTTCTAATATGGAACATAAAGCGGCGCAAATAGACAAAACTGAAACCGTAATCTCCATCAAAGGATTGCACAAATCATTTGGTGATCTGGAGGTATTGCGTGGCATTGATCTGGACGTTTTTAAAGGAGAAAATGTCGTGGTGCTTGGGCGCTCGGGCAGTGGTAAATCTGTTTTGATCAAGATCATTTCCGGTCTGCTGTTGCCAGACGAAGGCACCGTCAAAGTCCTGGGACAAGACGTGGAGAAATTAAGCGAAAAAGAAATGCGGGCACTGCGGATGAAAATCGGATTTTCATTTCAAAGCAGCGCTTTATATGATAGCATGAATGTGCGCGAAAATCTGGAGTTTCCACTGACCAGAACCAATAGAACGATCAGCAAAACAGATCTCGACAAAGTGGTGGAAGAAACCCTGGATGCGGTCGGTTTATCGGATAAGATTCACCAGATGCCCTCAGATCTATCTGGTGGACAACGCAAAAGGATCGGTATCGCCCGGACCTTGATGCTTAAACCGGAAATCATGTTGTACGACGAACCAACCGCCGGACTTGACCCCATCACTTCCATTGAAATCAATAACCTGATCAATGAAGTGCAGAAGCGCTATAAGGCCAGCTCCATTATTATTACCCACGACCTGACCTGTGCAAAAGCCACTGGCGACCGCATAGCGATGCTTTTGGAGGGTAAATTTACGCGTATCGGAAGCTTCGATGAAGTATTCGATACGGAGGAAGTACAGGCAAAAGAATTTTACAATTACAATTTCATTCAATAGTTATGAAATCAGCATCAAATAAGCGTGCAATCATTGTCGGGCTGTTCATTGCCCTGGGCTTGATTTTTCTCCTGGCGGGTATTCTGGCCATCGGCAACCTGAAAAGCACGTTTGTCAAAAAAATCCACATATCGGCTATTTTCGAAGATGTGAATGGACTACAATCCGGCAACAACGTCTGGTATTCAGGCGTCAAAATCGGGACAGTGCACGACCTCGGCTTTTACGGAAAAACTCAAGTGAAGGTAGATATAAAAATTGACGAAAAAGCACAGCAGTACATTCGCAAAGACTCCAAGATGAAGATCAGTACGGATGGACTCATCGGCAATAAAATTATTATCATTTACGGGGGTACTCCTACGTCGCCGCTGGTAGAAGAAGGCGACATACTGGGTATAGAAATAATGGCCTCTACGGAAGAGATGATGAGCACTTTGCGCGCAAACAATGAAAACCTGCTGGCCATTACGACCGATTTTAAATCTATCAGCAAAAAACTGGCCGGAGGTGAAGGGACGGTAGGGAAATTATTGAATGATGAGACGCTGTATAATAGTCTGGGGACTACGCTTGCCTCCTTACAAAGGTCGTCCGCGCACGCTGAAAAACTAACCTCTTCTATCTCTGACTATGGGGTGAAACTCAATCAAAAGGGATCGCTGGCCAATGATCTGGTCACGGATACTACGGTGTTCAAAGACGTACAAGCCTCTGTGCGACAATTAAAAAAACTCACCATTACGGCTTCAGAAGCAACGGAAAACTTGAAAACTGCCAGCAGCAATGTAAGCGTAGCCACCAGCAAACTGGACAACAAAAGTTCTCCTTTGGGCGTCCTGCTTTATGATGAAGCCTCTGCTGCACACCTCAAAGCTACGCTCAAAAACCTGGAAGGGGGCTCTCAGAAATTGGATGAAGATCTACGGGCGGTACAAGACAATTTCCTGCTGCGCCGCTAT
>JAUSMG010000171.1 GCA_030645295.1 Saprospiraceae bacterium
ATAGCGCTCAGTGTACATGATCTCATACATGCGCCAGTCAATGACCGGGCCACCCGCCACGCCACATTTGAATACATCCTTTGATTCCGGACGCGTCATAAGCGAAGTCGTCATAAAACCACCATAACTCCAGCCAAATACCCCAATCCGGGCTGTATCCACAAAAGTCTGGGCTTTCAAATATTCGATCCCGGCCAGTTGATCTTCGATCTCGACATCGCCCACCCTGCGGTGAATAGCACTTTCAAAGGCAAGGCCGCGATTGGCTGAGCCGCGTCCGTCCACGGTGAAAATAATGTACCCTTCCTGCGCCATGTGGTGCATCCAGAGTTCAGCGCCAGCCAGCCAGGTATTCGTCACCAGCTGCGCATGGGGTCCACCGTACAGATAGAGCAGCACAGGGTATTGTTTGTTGGCATCAAAATCGGGCGGCAGGATCATACGGGTATTCAAGGGCATCCCGCCTTTGGATGGAATGGTGGACGTTCGCGAAAGGCCGAGTGCGTAGCCTTCAAGTGGGTTTTTAGCCCCAAAAATGATCTCGCGTTTGGCAGGGTCTGTCCATCGCGAGAGAAAAATAAGCCTTGGCGTGGCTGCATTGGTGAAAGCATCCAAAGCCCATTCCCCCGTACTATTCACCAGGGCATTGTGAGTGCCTTCCGCTTCGTTAAGGCGTGTAAATACGCCTGTTTTCAGGTTTGCAGTTAAAACATAACGGTTCATGCCCGTCTCATCGGCCACCTGATAAAAACAGTTTTCGCCCTTGGTATCGAAGCCGTAGAAAGCAGTTACAGGCAAGGCGCCTTTGCTGATCTGGCGCGCTGTTTTTCCGTTTAAGTTGCAGAGATACAGGTGATTATAGCCGTCGCGTTCGCTTTGCCAAAGGAATTGGTCACTAGATCCCGGCAAAAACACGGCGGGCTTTTCAGGTTCCACCCATTTGTCAGAGGTTTCTTCAAATATGGTTTTGACAAACGCACCGGTGATGGCGTCGTACTGATTGAACCACAGGTGATCCTGGGCACGATTCACCACTGCGATCAGCACGTATTTGTTGTCGGGCGTCCAGGAAACGTTGGTCAGGTATTGCTCGGCCGGCTCGCCGGTCTTAAGGTAAATTGTTCTGGCAGTTTGGGTGTCAAAAATGCCAACCGTAACATGGTGGCTTTTTGATCCCGCAAATGGATAACGTACCTCCCGTGCTACGGCAGGCATTGAATCCAGGACGTAAACCGGGTATTGCGTTACCATACTTTCGTCCATGCGGTAAAAAGCAAGATAGCGGCCCGATGGGCTCCAAAACGTGCCCTTATAGATCCCAAACTCATCGCGGTGGACGCTCTTACCGTACACAATTCCTTCGCCTTCATCCCGAGCACTCGGGACCACCCCCAGTTCCTTACCGCCAATATTCACCCAGAGGTCACTGCCCATGGTATAGGCCGCAAAAAAAGTTTTATCGTGAATATCAACGTTTTCTGATTCGATGGGATGCCAGTTCTTGCGTTTTAATCCTTCCGTAAGCGAATAGGTAAAGATCTCCTTATCCGTCCGGAACCACATATTGTCCGCCCCGGTCCAGGTCACTCCCGGCATTCCATCGAGTACTTTGACGCCTAGCGATACCATGCCTTCGTTGATCTTTGGCAACAAATCAAGTGTATCTGTAGTGAGGTTGGGGGCATTGACCCGAACCAGTTTATTGCCCACGATGTGCGTAAACTGCTCAGTTTCGGGGATCCATTGCAACTGTCTCAGGTTTGCGGGCGACAGTGCTCCACGTTTCAAAAACGCGTCGGACATGGAGAATTTGTTCTGCGCGAACAGCGAAAGAGGCAGTAAGAGCAGGATTAGCAGCTTTACCCGCCGCAACTTTAGTGCAGGCAGGAGCAAGTTTATAGTTCCAGTCATTTTTTCAAAAACCATCTTAAAAGAGTATTGTTTTAAAGCATTACGCAGGGAAATCCAGGTCATTAATCATCCTTTCTTTCCCCACTTAGCCCGTGCGATTTCGATTATGATCGGCAAAACCGAGATGCCAATAATCCCGAGCACTACGACTTCAAAGTTGTCTTTCACGATCGGAATTTGGCCAAAAAAGTAGCCCGCCAGGGTCAGCAGTGTCACCCAAAGGATCCCACCAGCCAAGCAGTAACCAATGAATTTGCGGTATTCCATCTTACCCACTCCGGCCACAAATGGAGCGAATGTGCGCACAATCGGGACAAAACGAGCAATGATGAGCGTACGTCCACCGTGCTTCTCATAGAATTCGTGCGTTTGGTCGATGTACTTGCGCTTTAAAAACCAATAATCCTTGGTGAACACCCGGTCTCCCAGGTATTTACCAAAAAAGTAGTTCGTATTATCGCCCAAAATGGCTGCCAAAAACAAGAGCGGAATCAGGATCCACACGTTCAATATGCCTGTTTTGGCGGTAATGGCTCCGGCAGCAAACAACAGGGAATCTCCTGGAAGAAAAGGCGTGACCACAAGACCCGTCTCACAAAAAATGATGAGTGCGAGAATGAGATAAGTCGCCAGTTCATAATCCCGCATGATATTTTCGAGGTGAACGTCAAGGTGACGGAAGAAATCGAGTGCCTGGGTGAGAAATTCTACCATTGTTTATGGGTGATTGGTTTACCCGCTGCAGCTTTAGCGAAGGCGGGGGTGAATGGTTATAAGGGGGGGCAAAAGTAGAGGTTCTGCCCTATTTGAATGTATGGCGAAATGTTATCACGGCTATCTGGCGGGAAACTACCCTGCGATCACTCCACGACCACTTTTACACTTTGAAACTTTTGGCCCGTTTTTGTGCCACTGATCTGCACGAAATACAGGCCTCTTGGCAAGTTTTTTAAGGAGAAAGAACCCTCTCCATGTATACTTTCGTAGAGCATCACAGTTCGGCCCATGAAGTCTATCAGCCGGAAAGTGGCCGGGGCAGCTGGCTCTAATTTTACGAAAAGCACCTCGTTCGCCGGGTTGGGCCACACCTGCAGTGTGCCTCCAAAGGGCGCAAACGGTGCATCTGTGCCAACGAGACAATTCGATATAACTCCCGGGCACCAGCATCGGCTTGCAAGGGTGCAGTCTATTACAAACGGATTCGGTTTTCCAGACTGATAGGCTGCAATACGCCAGGTTTTGCGCAGTTCCGTGGAGTCCGCCGGATCTTGGTTTGCCCACTGACAAAGTGTTGGGCGCTGCAACTCAAAAAAGTTTGGGTCTGCCATATTTGCCTGCGCGCTGTACATGGTGTAGAAATAAAAAATGGATCGCGCAATGTCGCCTTTGACCGATTCCCTGGGCTCAAATGCATCCGAACGTGATTCCGAATATCCGTCCTTGTTAACGGTCGGAATGCTTGTAAATACTTGATTTCCAATAAACCACTTTTGAGTCTGCGCATCTGAAATGTCTGCAAAGGGCACCGAAGCCCGCGCTTCATTTACCGGAACGCGTGTAGGATACAGGTGGTGCATATCGCTGCGGGCATTGCCGTCGGCAGCGCCTTTGCTCTGAGGGTAGGAGTGCTCTGTATTGATTCCATTGGGGCCGCCACCCTGAAAAATATACTGTGTCGGGTCTTGCGTTGGATCAAGGTAGAGCGTGTGCCCGGAGTATATACAGCGGAGGCTATCGTCGTCGATGGCCAGAATTTTGGCGTATAGTGTATCGCGGGCCATACCGTAATCCAGCACGGAATCGGGCCGGAAATTGCTGGCCACGCTGTCGATCAATTCCGCGCCGCTGAGGCCCGGGAAAACACTTTCAAACCCCTGCGCTGAAAGGCGTGAACAGGAAAGTAGAAGCAAAAGCAGCGTGAATCGGAAAAAATGCATGGGTAGATCTTAATGAAAAATCGAGGCGCGAAGGTAGGGCGGAGATTTGGAAACCTGTCCAATGGCTTTAGAGCATGTTGGGGAGTTTCATTTCGGCACGCAAAAGTTAGCATGGTAGCCCTAAATTCCTTATTTTTGAGGCACAAAATCCCGGCGCTTGTTGGCGCCATTCATACCACCCGATCATAGTCCCTTAACCTTTCTAATTTTTACTTTTATCACCACAACATGGAAAATCAAAAGAACCCGAACATGAGCGACGTGCCACAGGAATCGAGCAACCAAAAACGTCGCAGAATCCCTTACACGCCCACGAACGCTATATTATCTTCCGATCAAATAGAAACAGAGGAATCCGAAATCCTGGATCCGGAAGCCAATGTCACAGAAGAAGACCTGCTCCTGCTCGGCGATCCCGACCTGGATCAGGACGGCGGTGTAGACGAACTGATTGGCGAAGACCAATATCTAGATGATACTGACAACGATGGCGATCTGCTCAACGAAGGATCTGGCCGCCGTTCCGGTACTGGCGGAGATCTGGATGTCCCCGATGATGAATTGGACAACGCGGGTACTGCCATGCAACAGGAAGATGAGGAGAACGACTATTTTGGTCATATTGGCGATGGGGGCCAGGCTCCGGATGCAGACGAGGATCGGAATATTTTTTGATGCCGTTTTAGAGCAGGGCTTATGCTGGATGATTGACGACTTTAATTTCGTCAATCATCCAGCATCTTCGTTTTTTTATCAGGCAGATAATTTGTCGTGCTAACCACTTTCTTCCTGGTCTTATTTTCCAATTCTTTTCGGGCATCCCCCGCTATTTTACCGCCCAGCAGTGCAGTTTTTTTATTTTCTACAAACCCAATTGGGTTATTTGCTCTCACCATTTCTATGACAGTTCCCGGGCACGCTGGGTTGCTAATTCAGGATTTTCGATTTCCTGCATCCGCTCGTAGCCGACTTGTGCGAGCCATTGTTTGAACGGTTCGGCTTTGGGTGATGGAATAGATTGAACTAAACGGAACAGTCCTTTGACATTGGCGGCTTGTATTTTCCGCCTTCGCCCATCTGCGGCAATCATCTCAACCAGGGGACAAATTGTCCCCCAGTTGGCATCCAGTTGTGGGTCTCGTTTTCGCAGTTTTTTGAGGTAGTCCTTGACATTCAAAGACTCCGTCAAAATTTCGACTACATCTTGTACGGAAAAATACCACTGCTGCTCCACCTCATTCCAAATGGAACGGACGTGTTTTTCTTCAAATAGTTTGATGTTTGACATAGGTTTAATAATTTTAAGGGCATAAAAATACAATTTGTTTTTAAAATAGACCAACCTTGTGGATAACTTTTTTCGCACAGTCTTGGCCCATTCCCTCTTGAAAAAGGAATTTTGCGGCAGATCACGGAATCACCCCCCATCGTAAAACCAAAATCGTCCCTCCTACGTCCCGAGTCCTCGGGACTATGGCGGGTAAAAAATCCAAAATCATAAATGTCCTACGCAGCCCGCATAGCCCCCCTAACCGGCATCCCTGCCCGCAAAGTCGAAGCCGTCATCGAACTCCTCGAAAGCGGCGCCACCATTCCTTTCATTGCGCGCTATCGGAAAGAAGCCACCGGTGAGCTCGACGAGGTACAAATCGCTGATATTCAGGATGCCTGGAAGAAAATGATGGAACTCGACAAACGCCGCGAGATCATCCTGGAAAGCATTGAAGAACAAGGAAAGCTCACGCCCGAATTACGTCGTGCCATTGAACAGGCCGCCACGATGACCGAACTGGAGGACTTGTACTTACCCTACCGTCCCAAACGCAAAACCCGCGCTTCCATGGCCATTGAAAAAGGGCTCGACCCCCTGGCCAAACGCATCTTTTCACAAACGGACAATAGCGGCTTGGCGCAGCTCGCAACCAGATTTATCAATGATCAGGTGCCCACGGTGGAAGAAGCCTTGCAAGGCGCCCGCGACATCATCGCTGAATGGGTGAGTGAGGACCTGAGGGCCCGCGATAAAACGCGCAGGCACTTTGCCCGGGGCGCTGAAATAGCCTCCCGTTTGGTAAAAGGCAAGGAAGAAGAAGGCGCGAAATACCGCGATTATTTCGATTGGAGCGAACCGCTGGCCAAATGTCCCAGCCACCGTCTGTTGGCCATGCGTCGTGGGGAGGAGGAAGGTTTTTTGCGGGTAAGCATTGCACCGGAGGAAGAAATGGCCGTTAATGACCTGGATAAAATTTTCGTCACTGGCTTTGGCGAGGCAGCCAATGCGGTACGAATGGCGGTTAAAGACAGTTACAAACGTTTGCTCCAACCGGGCATTGAAACGGAATTCCGTAATACCTCGAAGGAGAAAGCGGACACAGAAGCAATCCGGGTTTTTGCCGAAAACCTGCGCCAACTCCTGCTATCTGCACCGCTGGGGGAGAAAAGAGTGATGGGCGTAGATCCTGGTTTTCGCACCGGTTGTAAGGTCGTTTGTCTGGACTCAAATGGTAATCTGCTCAAATACACCGCTATTTTCCTCCATAATCCTTTTGAAGCTCAGGCAGAAATTGAAAATCTGGTGGAAAAATACGCCATCGAGGCCATCTCGGTCGGCAACGGCACCGCCGGACGGGAGACAATGGATTTTTTGCGAAAGATCAATTTCAGAACACCGGTGGAGATCTTCCAGGTCAACGAGGCCGGGGCCTCCATTTACTCTGCCAGCGAGGCCGCACGGGAAGAATTCCCCAAAGAAGACCTGACGGTGCGGGGCTCCGTAAGTATCGGGCGCAGACTGATGGATCCGCTCGCCGAACTCGTCAAAATCGACCCAAAAAGCATCGGTGTGGGTCAATATCAGCATGATGTAAACCAGACCCAGCTAAAAGACGGGCTCGACCGAACAGTAGAAAGTTGCGTGAACGCGGTGGGCATCAACCTGAACACCGCGAGCAAACATCTGCTGACCTACGTCTCCGGTCTCGGGCCGGTTTTGGCTAAAAACATCGTGGAATTTCGGGCTGAAAATGGCGCATTCACCAAGCGCAGTGAGCTAAAAAAAGTACCCCGGCTCGGCGACAAAGCTTTCGAACAATGTGCAGGATTTCTTCGCATCCGCGATGCCAAAAACCCGCTCGACAACACGGCTGTCCACCCGGAACGCTATGCCCTTGTGGAAGAAATGGCCGCCGATCTGGGGTGCAAAGTCATTGATCTGGTGCGGGAGAAAGAAAAACGCGCCAGCATTGACCTGAAAAAATACGTCCGCGGCGATGTGGGTTTGCCAACTCTTAAAGACATCCTCAAGGAAATTGAAAAGCCGGGCCTCGACCCGCGAGGCGCCGCCAAATCCTTTGAGTTTGCCAACGTCCATTCGCTCGACGATCTGCACCCTGGCATGATCTTGCCGGGCATTGTGACCAACATCACCAACTTCGGCGCTTTTGTGGACATTGGCGTGAAAGACAGTGGTCTGGTGCACGTCTCGCAGTTGTCCGATAAATTTGTGCGCGACCCGATGGAGGTCGTGTCACTGGGCCAGCAGGTGACGGTACGGGTGGTGGAGGTGGATTACGGGAGGAAGCGGGTGGCGTTGAGTATGAAAAATCTTTAGCCATTTCATTTTCCAACATTAGCTTTCAACAGTGACTTTATCTCCGCAATTTCCTTTTCCATCTGGGCTATTTTCGCTCCCTGAGTTTCAATGATCTGCTGTCAAACTAACTTTCTCTAAAACTCTACCCAAACTCCAAACCGAACTCCATACTTGGCTGCGCCGGGATGTTCCAAATAATTAAACCGCCGGATCAGGTCCACGCGTAAAAATTTGAAAATATTGGTGATCCCTACGCTTGCTTCCATGTAGGGTTGACTTTCTAAAGTATACGTAATGGGCGTACCGTCGGGGAAAGTGGGGAATTTAAGCAAGCCGGAATTTTCACTGGGGCGATTTTGCGCCGAAACTTGTCCATAAAGCATTTTGAAGGAGCAGGTTTCACGCAGTTTAAGTTTGCGTATCAAAGGAATTTTATTCAGGAAAAAGCCATTGAAATAGTGCTCCGCCATGATGGTGGCATAACGATCACTGACAAATTCCATAAAGTTCATCAGGTTGTACGAAAACTGCTGGGTAATGTAACTCTGGTTGCCCCTGTGTATAGTCAGCATCGGAAAAGGCACCTTGCCAAATACGCCTCCCGCTTCCACATAGATTTTATTGTAACCAAACGGCGGCGTATTGGTGAATTTGTAAAGACTCGCTACCAACTCTTGATAATCGTATTGACCTCCGGCTATTCCTTTAAAGCCTTTGGAATAGCGCAGGTTGCCGATATATTTGAAATCTATAATGGAGCGGGTAGTACCGCTTTGGTAGAACGTTTCGCCCGGGGAATAGCGGATCTGTGCAAAAGCGGCGGTAGCCAACACCGGCTCTTGTATTGGAGAACCTCCTTCTGCTGGCTCAAATAAAAGTGCACCAGCTGGACGGAACTGACGGTTTTCGCCCCCAACGATGTAAGAAAAGTGATTCTGAAACTCGCGCTCGTACTGCAGGTTGAACCGATTGTAATAAAACAACTTATCGTTTGCACCACGTACCACGGAGTTGGCAAGATTGGCACTGGGGCTGCCCTGGAAACTTTGAACCGGAATTAAAACATCGTGCAAATAATTGATTCTCAGTACATGATTGGGGAATTTATTGAACTCCGTGCCTTTTAGGCCATACACGCCTCCGATGTTGTACTTCCAACGCAGATCGCGCAAACCATAGCCAGCCCAAGCATCCACCCGCCAATTTTTGCTCATTTTGGGTCCCGTTCGTCCCCCGAAACGCAGCCGGGTACCTTCTACTTCATTGAAGGAATAAAACGAGTTAATCGGACCGATCTGGAATTTCCCCAAATCGGCATGTGCTCCAAAAATGGCGTAACCAACCTTGGTGGATACTTTGTAAAAACGGGTTTTACGCAGACTGTCCAAATTG
>JAUSMG010000183.1 GCA_030645295.1 Saprospiraceae bacterium
TCCATCCCCGTTGTTGCGGAAAAGATGGTTGTTTCCCGGTGCGGTGGCCCCAATTTGGTAGTTAATTACAAACAGATCCTGATCCCGATCATTGTCGTAATCACCCCAAAAACCGCCTGATGACCAGGCCAGATCGTTCACGACAGCGCCTATGGTGACCTCGCTGAACGTACTGTTTCCGTTGTTTCGGTAAAGTTTGTTCTTCTGGTCATTCCAGCGCGGCAGGAAAAGATCGACCCAGCCGTCATTGTTGTAATCAGCCCAACTGACTGTGCCTTCGTAGGGCTGCGCAATATTTGGCGTGGCGCCGGTGCCAGAAGTCAGCGTGAGACTCGTTCCAGCGGTGTTGGACCATAACTCGTTGATACCGTTGCTGTTCCAGGTTGCGCCGATGTAAAGATCAAGGCTGCCATCGTTGTTGTAATCAGCCCATCCATGGCGCATGGGGTTCTTTTGGGCACTATTCAGCAAACCTGTATTGGTAAAGGTTTCGTTCCCATTATTGAGATAGATCGCGCTGATGTTCGTGAAATTGGGGAATGTGCCACCCGAACCTGTCACGCACACGTCAAGATCATTGTCGTTATCCACATCCACCCACGAAACGCCATTGAGTTAGCCTTGATTGTCGAAAAAAGCCAGGCCGGGAATCTGTTGGAAAGTGACTTGCGCAACGGCTGTTTGCGCAAGAGCTCCGAGAAAAAGGAGGGAAAATATTTTATTCATATCAAAAATGCATTTTGTAGTTTGATTCGAGAACCTATTTTTTCAAAACCGGCAAGATCACTCCCGATGCAGCCACAGGACTCCGGTGCAACTGCACGGTACAAGGCACAAAATCTTCGTCCTTAGCCTCGTAAATATTCACAAACTGCTGCGGATTGCGGTCAGCAAGCGGAAACCAACTGCTCTGAACCTGTACCATCAGTTTGTGGCCGGGCAAGAAAGTATGTGCCACATCCGGCAATTCAAATTTTACGTGCGTGACCAGATTTGGATCAAAAGCCTTCGGCGTTTCAAAACTCTCGCGATACCGCCCCCTGAAGATCTCTCCACGCACCAGCATTTGATATCCGCCAAGTGGCACTCCGTTTTCCTTCCCCTGAAGTGTATCGGGGAATACATCGATCAATTTTACCACAAAATCGGCATCTGTCGTGCTGAGGCTCGTCCAAAGGTCAGCCAGCACAGGTCCAGTAACCGTAATTGACTCAGTAAGCACCTCCGTTTGATAAACCAGTACATCAGGGCGGCGGGCGGCAAAGCGCTGGTCATCGCACATGTACTCGCGGGTTCGACCCAGATGGATATCTTCGGTATACGGCACGGGCCTGGCCGGATCGCTGATATATTGATCAAAGGCTAATGGAGCCCTGGTCACGGGGGATTGTTCAGACAACTTGCCTCCGGGCTGGAAATAGAATTTTTTCTGTTCCGTATTTTTCGGTGGCCATGCATCATAAGTGGTCCACTGATTACTGCCGGTTTCAAAAACATAGGCCTCCGGCAGATCCATTTTTCCCGTATCCTTCAAGTGGTATTCAAAGAATTTGAACTCAATTTCCTGTTGATAAAAATCACTGGTATTTTGCCCAAAAACGACATTTCCTAAACGATCGCCGGGGGTACGCGCCCAGCCTCCATGCACCCAAGGGCCCATTACAATGCTGTTGGGGTGGGTTGAAGGATTCTGTTTTTCTAGGGCTTTGTAAGTATTCCAGGCACCCCAGCAATCCTCTGCGTCAAAAAGTCCGCCGACGGTCATCACGGCAGGCATAATATTTTTAAGGTGAGGGCGCGGATTGCGGGCTTGCCACCACGCGTCATAGTTTGGGTGCGCCATGAGGTCGTTCCAAAACGGAATTTTGCCCATGTCATATTTTGCTGCAAAGTTTCTCAAAGCACCCGCCCGAAGAAAAAAATCGTAGTTGTCGGAGGTGTTCCAATCGCTAAAACCGGGCTGGCCTTCAGTTGTAGGTTTTGGCCGGATTTTGCCAAAACCAGAATAAAATCCAAACCCGTCCATGAGCATGAATGCGCCGTTGTGGTGAAAATCGTCGCCAATGAACCAATCGGTCACCGGCGCTTGAGGTGAAACGGCTTTGATCGCAGGGTGGCCTGCGAGAATCGCCATGGTTGCATAAAATCCAGGGTACGAAATGCCCATCACGCCAACGCGGCCATTGTTGTTGGAAGCATTTTTCAGGAGCCAGTCCACGGTATCATAGGTGTCCGAACTTTCATCCACTTGCTTTTTCCCTTTTGGCGAAGGATCGGAAGCGGGAATAAATGGACGCACATCCACGAATTCCCCTTCGCTCATATATCGTCCACGAACATCCTGAAAAACAAATATGTACCCTGCCCGGGCAAGATTCATGTTTTGAAAACCGGTGGAAAACGAACCCACACCATAAGGCGAGCAGGAGTATGGCGTTCGGCGCAAAAGGATGGGATATTGCTTGCTCTGGTCTTTTGGCGAGTAAATGGAGGTAAATAACTGTTTCCCATCGCGCATCGGGATCATCACTTCGCGCTTGGTGAAATGGTCGCGGATGAATTCAGCATCCAGTTGGAATTGACTTTGTGCAGAAAGTGCAGATGTAGAAAAGAAGGCGAAAACCAGGATTGTAAAAAGTTTCATGTTCAGGTAAAGTATATTGTAACAAAAATTGCCGCCCAAAAGTCTGGCAAGTGTTTGGAAGTTTCATTACAGAATTATGACCATTCATCGGTCTAAAAGCGCAGTCCATCGTTTTTGAGCAATGCACTGCAACCTCTTTCCTTGAACCTTTGTCTATCAAACCAACAAAAATAAGGACTTTGAGATTTCAGGACATTAAACATTGGAGTGTCCTACCCGTATAATCTCAAAGACCGCCAAGGTTCAATCATTTAAAATTAATTGCTAAGAATATGAAAACGCAAATCTTCGTTACACTGTTAATTGCCTTCACCCTCAACCAAATACACACTTATGCTTCTCCTTCTTCTGACACTGCTTTGTACGCTGCGTGCGTCTCAAACTGCAATTCGTGTGACCCAAAAAGCGACGACCCAACCGACATCAAAATCGTCGTTTCCCAGAAGAGAATCT
>JAUSMG010000330.1 GCA_030645295.1 Saprospiraceae bacterium
AGTAGCAGTAGCAGTAGCAGGAGCAGTAGGCAGTGGCAGTTGGCGAGCCTGCCACCTGCCACTGCCACCTGCTCCTGCCCCCCGCTCCTGCCCACTGCATACTGCCCACTGCCCACTGCATACTGCCCACTGCATACTGCCACTGCCAACAAAAAAATGCTGCTCGAACTAGATCTGCTTCAATTTCAGCCCCGGCTCCGACTGACCAAATCGGGTGAATCAGCATTTGTATTCGACCCTATCCGACGCAAAGACGTGGCCCTCACGCCAGAGGAACTTTTGCGGCAATTGGTATTGCTTTATTTATTGGAGGAAAAAAAATATCCCGCGCACCGTATCCGTTCGGAGGTGGGTATTCAGGTGAACGGGCTTAGCCGACGCTGCGATCTGGTGGTGTTCGATGCTGAAGTGAAGCCCTGGCTTTTGGTGGAATGCAAATCGCCCAAGGTGGCGCTCAATCAGAAAACTTTTGAGCAGGCGGCGCGCTACAATCTGCATCTTCGCGCGCCTTTTTTGACGGTCACAAATGGACTGGCGACGTACTGTTCGGCCCTGGATTTTGAGCAGGAAAGGTTTGAGTATTTGGAGGCTTTACCGGATTATCCGTTTTTGAACACATAGTCTGGATTATATTAAACACATAGGTGCTGTGTGTTTAAATTATATCCCCTATGCGTTTAAATTTTATCCCCTCGAATAATTCGGTGACTCTCTGGTTATAATGATGTTGTGCGGATGGCTTTCCGTCATGCCCGCGTTCGTGATTTTCACAAACTGCGCATTTTCCTGCAAGGCCTCCACGGTAGGGGCGCCACAATATCCCATACCTGCCCGGAGGCCGCCAACATATTGAGTCATAACCTCTTGCAAGGTTCCTTTATAGGGCACGCGGCCTTCAATTCCTTCCGGAACGAGTTTCCTGATATCGTCTTCCACATCCTGAAAATAACGGTCTTTCGAACCCAGTTGCATCGCGCCGAGACTGCCCATGCCACGGTAACTTTTGAACTTGCGGCCATCAAAAATGATCGTTTCGCCGGGGGCTTCTTCCACACCTGCGAACAAAGACCCGGCCATGATACTGCTGGCTCCGGCTGCTAAAGCCTTCACAATGTCGCCCGTATACCGGATGCCACCATCCGCCACAATTGGGATGCCCGTGCCACGCAAGGCTTGTGCTGCGTTGTGCACTGCAGAAAGTTGGGCTACTCCCACGCCTGCCACGATACGCGTGGTGCAGATACTTCCGGGACCAACGCCGACTTTTACGCCGTCGACCCCTGCATCAGCGAGCGCCTTGGCGCCTTCGCCGGTGGCCACGTTCCCGCCGATGATCTGGAGATGCGGGAATTTTAGTTTCAGGGTTTTGATCGACTCCAATACCCCGCGCGAATGGCCGTGGGCCGTGTCGACACAAATAACGTCAACACCAACGGCCACAAGTGCCGAAACCCGTTCTTCCACATCAGGCGTAACGCCAACGGCAGCGCCTACAACAAGTCGGCCGAACAAATCTTTGCAGGCTTGCGGGAAATTCACCCCTTTCATGATGTCTTTATAGGTAATCAGTCCCACCAGATGAAAACTCGAATCCACTACCGGGAGTTTTTCAATTTTCTTGCGCTGGAGAATATCGCGGGCCTGATCGAGGGTGGTCCCTAAAGGTGCGGTCACCAGATTTTGCTCCGTCATGAGATCACGCACAAGACGCGAATGATCGGTTTCAAAACGCAAGTCGCGATTGGTGAGAATACCCACCAACTTACCAGCAGGGTCAATGACCGGGATGCCACCAATACTGTGCCTTTTCATCAAACCCAGCGCATCAGCCACCGTCGCTTCGGGGTGCAGGGTCACGGGGTCAATGATCATCCCGGCTTCAGAGCGCTTCACTGCGCGCACTTGCTCGGCCTGGTCGGCGATGCTCATGTTCTTGTGTATCATGCCGATACCGCCCTGCCGGGCAATGGCAATGGCAAGATTTTTATCCGTTACGGTATCCATTGCAGCGGATACGACAGGCACGTTGAGGCGGATGCTACGGGTGAGTTGGGAAGAAATATCTACCTCGCGGGGGAGGACTTCGCTGTATGCAGGGACGAGCAGAACGTCGTCGTAAGTAAGCGATTCGCCAAGGAATTTGGCGGCTGCGGTGTTGGTCAACTTTGATTCCATGTGCAAAGGTCGGGCGAATGAGGCTAAAGTAGTAGGGGTAGCGCAAAAGTTTTTTATGTAGGTAACATTGATCCCTGTTTTCCTGTTTATTATATCAGGGATACCTCAAAGTCTGAAACGATTTAATACCCACCATTCTAAAAAGAAAAAGTCCGGCCAACCCAGCAAACAGCGCGGTTGCAAATTTAATGGGCCAGACAAGGGCAGTTTCTTCAAACAATAACCAGTCGAAAATTAAGATAAATGTCAGAAATCCAATGGTTTGGATCATTCCCAGTCGACTGGGCCGGAAATCAAATTCCCGGACACAGAGCCAGATCATGGCCGCTGCGATGAAAATCTGGGTGACCAATGCAGCAGTGGCGGAACCAATGGCCTGCCAATGCGGGATGAGCCATAAATTCAAGGCCAGATCAACTACAATGCCCACCAGGAAAAATCGGTTCATGCGCATCATCCGTTCCCGGGCCGTGAGCAGCGTACTGAAAATATACGTGACACTGACCGGCACAAAGGCCCAGATCAGCACCCCAAGTACATCAAACCGGTATTCGTTCGCACGGGCAGGCATCATGAGCCGGAGCAGGTCTTCCCGCGCAAAAAATATGGCTGCCGCAAGGGTCACACTTCCCGCCCAGATCAATTTGAAACTCATCGAAGTGAGTGGTCGCACTGTTTCTTTTTGCTTCAGAATCCGCGCAAACATGGGCAACAACAGCGAGGCAAACAGGTATCCAAACATATTGCAGGCCTCCAAAAGCCGGAACGCACTGGCGTACACATCAGCGTGTGCAGGCCCGGCCATCCGTT
The DNA here is from genome assembly GCA_030645295.1 of Saprospiraceae bacterium. Lineage (GTDB taxonomy): Bacteria > Bacteroidota > Bacteroidia > Chitinophagales > Saprospiraceae > M3007. The sequence continues at coordinate 2,986 of JAUSMG010000330.1, forward strand.
CCAACAGCACCGCATCCAGACGGGTGTAGGCGAACATCAGCAGCACCACGAGTGCGTAGGGCAGACTTTGCCGGAACATGGAAAAAACAGCGGGTCTGCCTGCCCGCCAGTTGGCCGCCCAACTGGGTTTTACCGGAAATTCGGCGCGTTGGCGCAACAATATAAACACCACAACCGCCGTAACGAACAAGGCGAGGGTCTGGGCCAGCGCAAAATTGACCAGTGAAAAGGGCAGCCAATCGGTCCAGATCAACACTCCGCAGGTAACTACCATCAACAGCTTATCCAGCGAAGAAAGCAGGCTGTCCAGGCGATAATGCCCTAAGCCGGAAATGTTGGAGCGCAGAAAAAGAATGAGCTGCACCAGCACTTGGTTCACTAACAGTATGAACAACAAAGGCAAGACATCCGCTCCATAGCCCAGTACGAAAGTGGCCACCGCCATCGTAAGTGTGACGTACAGCGTTGCCAGTAACCATTTGATCGCCAGTAAGTTGGGGAAGTATTTCGGCAGCAGTTGCGGGTGCTGACTGATGTGGCGGTTGTTGAAACTCTGAATCCCGAAGTCATTCAGGATTTGAAAAAGGTAGGCGAGGTTGAGCAGTGCGAAATAGGTGCCGTAGTCTTCGCCGACGCGATTTTGCACTCCGAGGTCAATGCCAAATATGAAGATCGGCTTTATCAGGAGATTGATAAAGACGAGGAGCAGGATGTTTAAGAGGAATTCGCGCTTCAAATCAGTGGCAGTTGGCAGTAGCAGTAGGCAGTTTCGAAGCCTGCAAGATATTAGTTTCCCGCCGCCAACAAGTACAACACCGCCATTCTCACCGCTACCCCATTTTCCACCTGTTGAAGAATAATGTTATGCGGCCCATCAGCAGCATCCGAAGAAATTTCCACGCCGCGATTGATAGGACCGGGGTGCATTACCACGATCTCGCGGTCGAGTTCGAGCAGCATTTGGCGGGTTATCCCAAAATATTGGTGGTATTCTCGCAGGCTGGGGAAAAATTTGATGTCCTGTCGTTCAAGTTGAATGCGGAGCACGTTTGCCACATCGCACCAGCGCAGGGTATCGCGCACATCGTGACTGATCTCAACGCCCAAGTCCTTGTAGTGTTTTGGGATCAAGGTCGGCGGACCGCAGACGCGCACTTTTGCGCCGAGTTTTTGAAGGCAGAAAACATTGCTGAGCGCCACCCGGCTGTGCAGAATGTCACCTATAATGGCTATTTTTTTACCCGCCACGTCGCCAAGTCTTTCACGGATGGAAAATGCATCCAGCAGGGCTTGGGTGGGGTGTTCGTGGGTGCCGTCGCCGGCGTTGATGATATTGGCGGGGATCCGACTCGAAAGATAAACGCAGGCGCCGGGAGCAGGGTGTCGCATCACCACCATGTCTACTTTCATGGCAAGGATGTTGTTCACGGTGTCCAGCAAGGTTTCGCCTTTGCTCACGCTGCTGCTGCTGGCGGCAAAATTCACGGTGTCGGCACTTAGACGGCGTTCGGCAAGTTCAAAAGAAACGCGGGTACGGGTGCTGCTCTCAAAAAACAGGTTGGCTACCGTGATATCGCGCAGGGACGGCACCTTTTTGATG
>JAUSMG010000198.1 GCA_030645295.1 Saprospiraceae bacterium
ATAGCAGAGATTTGACTATCTATCACCATGGCTTTGGTGTGGAACATCTTGACTCCCCGATACTCCCAAATTTCTATCCCTGTCCGCAATACGCGCGCGCGACGGTTTAAATACACGGCTTCTGCTATCGGCAGATCATTGGTATAGCTGGAATTGGTCAGCAAACGGATCTTCACCCCGCGTTCAAGGCTTTTTTTAAAGGCTCGTCTCCAGCGATAGGTGGGAATGAAGTATGGATTTTCGATGTCAAGGGTACACTCGGCTTTTGATACCAGCGCAATCAATTCTCTGGTGGCCTGGTGGTCTTTCCGGGCTCGCCAACGACGGCCTTTTCGCTTTTGGTAATATGTATAGTTATCATGTATAAAATGTATGGGTTGGGCAGTCTTTTTATACCCGGAATTCCAGTCCTTAAGGCTGACCGGTGCGAGGTGCAATTTTTTTTGTACGATTCCGGGTGTCAGTTCCAGCGCAGTATCCCAGCACTTTCTATCCGCCTCGGTTAAAGCAGCATGCTTGCGACCGTTTATCTTCGGATTGTTCCAAAGCTCCTCGAAGTGCTGTCGCGCATGATGCGCAGTACTGTCCGATAAGACGTACACTTCACGATCCAAAAAATTGCTGGTTGAGTCGAGCAAATAATAGCGCTCAGCGAGGTTCCGTCCCCCAACGATCAAAGTTTTGCCATCAGTAATGAGCATTTTGCCATGCATCCGGTCTACAATAGTTCGAAATTTCAAAAAATTCATGATATTAAACACTTTTGTGTTCACACCATGCTCTCCCAGATAGCTAAACAGGCAGTCGGGCAGATGATTGTCAAAATCATCGATCAACAACTTCACGGAGACCCCGCGTTCTGCCGCTTTGATCAGCAGATGCAGGGTCGCCAGACCAATTGCATCGTTTTTGAGGGCGTAAGTAGAGATCAATATCTCTTCACGCGCCTGATGAATCAGATCCCAACGGCATTGCAGGGATTCCTGTTCCCCGTTTAAAATTCGGTAAATATTGGATTCCTGAGCAGAGAGAACAGTGCCGGACAGGCAAAGAAAGAAAGCAACAAAATGGGCGAATGAGCGCATATAGAGTGGGTTGGACTGGATGAGGCCGTCTCAATAGTAATACAAACCGCAAAATTTAAAACAGGAAAACAGTAAAATTTAAAATCAAGAGGAGGCGATTTGATCCAGCTGCTTGATTTTAAGCGTTCTATCTTCGATTGGTTTTGCGGTTTTAAATTTTCCTGTTTTAAATTTTGCGGTTTATACCATGAATGAGACAGTCACTTCGACTCCAACCATTATTTTCTGGGCAGCCACCATCCCAACCAAATTCCCACAAGAGCCCATGAAACGAGGGCATCGATCAAGCTGCCAATCGAATTGTTTTCAAACCAAATACTGTTGAGGTAAGGAATGGTCAGGTAGCCGATAAGTCCCACGAAAATAGACGATTGCACCGCAACCCGCATATTAAGGGTTGAAAACTTTAACAACAGCCAGCTCAATAGAAAAGCAGCCAATAGATCAACCACAAATCCACGAAACATATTCATACCCATGTTCATGTTGAAGGATTTATGATAACTGATGCTGGCCCAAGGTTTGCCAATACTTGGCTGCATCAAGGCTTCAGCCTGTTCGTGGCTGGTGCCGGGAGGAACACCGGGAACCATATAAGTGCCGGCTTCCGTCAAGTTTTGATTGAGCACCTCTAGGATCTTATCCTGATTGGCAGTATAGACATACTCGGAATTGTGCACCCCGAGGGCTGACCAGGAGAGAAATTGCCAAATGAAAAGGATCAGTCCACCGACAATTGTTGCGATAAGTTGTTTTTTCATGTCATAATTATTTTGATGTGAAACAGGTTGCAAATGTAAAAATTTCGTTTACAAACAAAAAGTTTTATAAAATAAAATTTTCACTGTTGCATCTTTGATGGCTTTGTTGTAATTTCGTACATCATTTAACCACGCAAAGCCCCATGAAAGCACACTATGTCCTTCCAAACGAATCCACAACTCGAACTCGCTTTCGATTATGTGCGTAATACGCACAAAAACATTTTCCTGACCGGTAAAGCAGGAACCGGGAAAACCACCTTTTTACATCAAATTCAGCGGGAAACGCCCAAACGGATGGTCATCGTGGCGCCCACGGGCGTAGCCGCCATCAATGCGGGTGGTATGACCATTCACTCGTTTTTCCAACTGCCATTTGGGCCATTTTTACCCGGAAGTGCGCCAGATCCCACGCGGCAAAGGCGATTTTCAGGTGAAAAAATACGCCTGATCCAGAGCCTTGACCTCCTCGTAATTGATGAAATCAGTATGGTTCGGGCGGATGTGCTGGACGCCATTGACGACGTGCTGCGCCGTTACCGCGATCGCCACAAGCCCTTCGGCGGGTTACAGTTATTAATGATCGGGGACCTCCACCAATTGCCGCCCATCGTGAAGGACGAGGAGTGGTATCTGCTGCGCGACCATTACCAGACTATGTACTTCTTTGGGAGTCAGGCACTTAAGAACACCGATCCCGTATCCATTGAATTGAAACACATCTATCGGCAGTCGGATACTACTTTCATTGATCTGCTGAACAAAGTGCGCAACAACCAACTGGACGAATCTGTACTGGCTTTGCTCAACAGTCGTTTTATCGCCAATTTCAAGCCCAAGGAGGAGGAGCCCTACATCACCCTGACCGCGCACAATGCTTCTGCTCAAGCGATCAACACTGAAAAATTGGCGGCCATCGCACAGCCGCAACAAACCTTCAAAGCAGCCATTGAGGGCGATTTCCCGGCATTCGCTTACCCTGCCGATGAGATTTTTGAGTGTAAAATGGACGCGCAGGTGATGTTTGTTAAAAATGACATGAACCGTGAAAAACGCTTCTATAATGGTAAAATCGGCAAAATAACGGGCTTTCGGGAAGGCACGATTAACGTTCGTTGTTCGGGCGAAAAAGATGATATTGAGGTGCAGCCTGCCGAATGGACCAATGTAAAATACACCCTGAACGAGCAAACCAAAGAAGTCGAAGAACAACTGCTCGGCACCTTTACCCAATATCCCCTCAAACTTGCCTGGGCCATCACCATCCACAAAAGCCAGGGACTCACCTTCGAGCGCGCCATCATCGATGCGCAGGCGGCTTTTGCCCACGGGCAAGTTTATGTTGCCCTGAGCCGCTGTAAAAGTTTTGAAGGCATTGTACTGCGTTCCAGGATCAACGCTTCGAGTGTCAAAACCGATACAGTGGTGAAAAACTACTCCGAAGAGGCCGACAAAAATGCACCCGACGAGGCCCACCTTAGCCGTTCCAAGGCAGATTATCAGCAATCGCTTGTGCAGGAATTGTTTGATTTTAATCGCCTTCGCAAACAGTTTATGCAATTAAACCGCTTGTTTCTGGAACATGAACGAGCGCTCCATCTGGAAGCTGGTAATCAGATAAAAAACCTGGAAACTCAGGCATTTGAACAGGTTTTTGCGATTGCGGATCGATTCAAGCCTCAAATCTGGCAATACTTTACGGAAGCCTGCCTGCCGGAAGAAAATCAGGAACTCCAAAACCGCCTCCAAAAAGCAGGCGTCTATTTTGAAGAAAAACTGGGTAAGGAACTGTTGCCGGTTGCCCGAAGCATCCAGATATTGACGGACAATAAATCTGTGCAAAAAGTCGTCCAGGAGGCCTTAGAAGCGCTTCAAAAAGAAATTTTTATCAAAAATGCGTGTTTCGTCAACGTCAAAAATTGCTTCTCCGCCACGCGTTACCTGCGGGCCAAGGCCGATGGCGAACTGGATTTCAGGGTGGCGAAAACCATGACTATGCCTTCAGACCGAAGCGGCATACCCCATAATACACCGCACCCTGCACTATTCACTTTGTTGAAAAATTGGCGCGAAGGCGTGGCAGAGCTCAACGGGCTGGAACTTTACGAAGTTTTGCCCACGCGCACCCTGCTTGAACTCGTCCAGTTTCTACCCCAGAATCCGGTTGCTTTGAAAAAAATCAAAGGAATCGGCGATGTTAAGATCAAACAGTTTGGGGCAGAGATCCTTGCCATGATCGAGACCTACTGCACCGAGAACAAAATTGAAGCGGATCAAAGGCCAGCGATGACAATAGAAAAACTGGTTAAAACCGATACCAAGATGCTCAGTTTTGAGCTGTTCAAATCCGGCAAGACGATTGATGAGATCGCGCAAGCGCGCGGGTTCGTGCGCACAACGATCGAGGGCCATTTGGCCAGTTTCGTGGGTATGGGCGAACTTGATATTTTCAGTCTAATGGATCGGGAGCCGGTGGAGGAGATTGAACAGTTTTTTCAGGAAAAGAATACGCTCATTAGTTCAGAAGCAAAGGCGCATTTTGAGGAAAAATATTCTTATGGCGAGATCAAGTTAGTGCTGGAGTATATGAAGGCTGCGGAGCGGGGTGGGTAGAAATTAAGTGCCTTGGCGCACACAACTTAAATGAAACACATAGTCACAGTAGGACACATAGTGTTGAAAATCAGGACTATGTGTCCTACTGTGACTATGTGTTTCATTTAATCCTACTTAGTTTTTAATTTGTCACGTCATTTTCATCAGCCAGCACCAGCGAACAAAAGCGGTTAATCTGCTTGGCATCTCCCAGTACCACAGTATGCATATCGCGCTGAAGGATTGTTTCTGTTGGAGGGTTTAATTGGTAGTGGCCATCGGGATACCGTAATCCTATAATGGGAAGCTGTGTGGCGAGATAAATGCCACTGTCGCCAATGGATCGTCCATAGAACTGGGACTTCAAGCGTACTACGGCGATTTCTCGAAACTCAACCTGGCTCGTTCCCATATTTGAAATCAGGGTAAAAAACTCCACCAAATCTGGTTTGTTGACCAAAGTGGCCATATAATAACCGCCAATTTTTTCGGGCATCACCACGTGGTTTGCGCCCGCCCGCCGGAGTTTCAACTCGTCGGAAGCGTTGTTGAGTCGGCTGATGATTTTTAACCCTGGATTGGTCTGCCGTGCAGAAAGCACCACAAAAAGGTTGTTGGCATCCGAGGGCAAGGTCACTACCAAAGAAGTTGCCCGTTCAATTCCAGCCTCCTGCAAGACTTCATCCAATGTAGCATCGCCTCTGAGGAAAAGATAATCGGTTTCGCTTTTCAGTTGTTCGGTCTTTTCAAGGTCTATTTCAAGGACCACAAAGGGCATTTTTTGCTTCGCCAGTTCCTTGCACACCTCTCCGGCATGGCGACCAAAGCCACAAACGATGGTGTGTTGCTGCAATTTGTTGATTCGCTGCATCATTTTAAGGTCGATGCAGGAGGTAATTCATGCGGTGAAGTTACTTAGCCGGGCCTTCAAAAGTATAGGCAATATCGGATTGGCCAGCTTTTGCCCAAAGGACGGTACCCCGCACCTGAGATGCGGTAGCCGAAATTTTCCAGTCCATCCGGCCTTCTTTTTCACTTGTCATCACGGATTCAATGGCGAGCGAGCCATCCAATGCAGCATTACAAGTATAGGTCGATGCCGCGAAGCCATATTGCAGGCACTCGGAACTTTCTACCGTCTTGTTTTTGAAGGAAAGGATTTCGGAACCTTCCGACTTACCGCCAGTGGTCAATGTGATGGTGTACTGCCTGCCATCCAGATTATCACAACCCATGGCCTTGATTTTGGGCGGATTTTGCTGCTCGGCAGCGGATGGGTTTTGGTTGTTGCATGCGAGAAGGAACGCCAACAGGAATACAAACAGGGGAATGAATGATTGTTTCATAATTATACCGTTTAATAAGTTGATGGAAACCGCTCAAAAGTACAAATTCATCCATCTTCTCTCGCCTTTCTTACGTCCTCAATCCGTTTCATTCTTTTTTCGGCGGCTTTTTTCAGCACCGGTTTTTGCTCCAGTATTTTTTCAAACCTCTCCTTTCGAACTGGTTCAGGAAATTTATCTAAAAACTGGTCGGATTGCAGCTCCGTTGGATTTTGCTCCATTTTTTTCAAATAGGCATCTTCCAGTATAGCTTGTACTTTTTGGAACACTTCAGGATTGGCACGTGCTGCCGCATCTACTTCGTTCAAGCGGTCTTGTTTTGGGAAATCACGGAGATATGCTACCACTTTAGCCTCCGTAGGCCTGACCTGAACCGAGCTGACGTATGCTTTTTCGACTTCCACAAGGAGCGCTTCGCGGTTCTCGGGACGGTTTTCCACAGCTTGCTTAATCTCCGACAAGCGCTCACTTTCTGGAAAATCAGCCACAAACTGTCGGATTTTCATTTGATCTGGCCGCTCCCGTATGTTCTCCAAAGACTTGGTTTCGAGTGCCGTTATTTTGGATAAAACCTTGGCCTTGTATTTCCCGTCCTGCTGAAATTTTTCCTGATACGCCCGTAAATCAGCCAAATATCCACTCGTTTCAGCTTTGTAGAAATAGGCTTTTTCGAGGTGGGGACTGCCTTTTTCGCTGTATTCCTGGATATAACTGGCGTAGGCTTCCGGGTTGTCTTTTACACTTGCTACCCACCAATCGATGGTTGGCGCCGGCACAATAGCCCAGGTAGCGGCCGGGACGATCACCAAAAAAGCAAGCAACAATGCCAGCGCCCGAAGCGAACGATTGGGCCTCTGATTAGGGGCAGGGGGGGCGCCGGAAGCAGGAAATGCAATCTGCGGCTCAACTGATTTTGAGTAATTGACTTCCGACTCCTTTTCAGCAATGGAACTGCTTTGAAAAGCAAAACTTTGACCACTGGGTTTGAACTCGCCCGAAGGAGCAAGACTTCTTGTGGGCGGCTCGGCCACGATCGTAACCGTTTCCATCAAGGATACCTCCCTGGGAATTGGTTCTGCAAAACCTGGTACGATTTCCATGATGGAAACCTTGACAAGCAACTGGTGAACGCCCTCTATCAGGGGGGTGACGTTGAAATTCCACTCCGTAAACCCCGTGTCTTTTACGAGTTGGGTGTGCTTGTTCAATGGGTTGATCAGGAACGTATTGCCTTCAGGGTCAATAAGTTCCGCACTCATCACATCAGATATCTCCACCCTGGACTTGATTTCCACGTGTTCATCCAGCAGGATATTCTCCAAAATAGTATCTTCATCCACGGCGACCCGGATGGTGCATCGCGTGGGCTTTTGGATCTGCATTACATCCGGTACCCGGTACAGGACGCTGCCTTGTTTGCCCGCCGTAGCCCTGGCGGAGGCGGGTTTGTCTTCAAAGTCGCTCTCCTTCAAGCCCGCCAGCAAATCAAAAAAATCAGCTGATACCTGATCCACGCGGCGCTGGTATTCATCGAAATCAATGGTATTGCGGAATCTTTCCTTATTCGCCGCATTGAGTCGCGCAATGAGCGCAGATACGATACGGTAGATCTCCGAACGGTCGGGGAGTAGTGCCAGGAGCGCATTGAGTGCTTCAGGAAGTTGGCCTTCCCGAATTTGCGCTTCCATGTTTTGGCGGAGTTCGGCGAGATGCATGCTGGGATATTTAGATATTGGGATATGGGACTATTGGATATTTAGATATTGGGATATTGGGATATTGGGATAATTCAGATGGCAAATGTATTATTTGTGGGTTGAAACCCGAAAAATCATAATTTCCTACTTTCTCAATATCTAAATATCCCAATTTCCCAGCAAATCACCTGGTAAGCACAATATAGTCCTTCAACAATGTTTTTAAAAACTCCACTTTGTTGTAAGGCCGTTGTTCTACGCCGATCAAAGCCATTAGCCGTGTTACAAGGTCTTCAACCAGTTCCTCGTGGGCTTGATTGGGATAGGTACTGAGGCGGGTGAGGGCGGTTTTGACAAAGATCATGTCGCGTTCACTGAGGTTGCGCACCTGCGGATAAACGGGCTGGTAATTCTGAAGCGAGGAGATACTCAGGATGTCAGCGAGGCGGAAAGCGTAATTGGAGCTCTGGAGTTTTATTATGGTGGTATTGGCCGCCATATCTCCGAGCCGCTGGGCTTTTGCGGTGGTCTTTATGAGTAGTCCGCCGACGATGCCGAGGCAAAAAATGGTGTCCACGAGTTGAAGCAATGCCCGCAGGGTCACGTCGCTCCATTCGGGGTCTTTGCCATCCAGTCGCACGACTTTTGTGCCGAGCGCCATTTTCCCGGGACTTTGCCCGCGTTTCAGAATTTCAAAAAAGATATTGTAGAGGAAATAGGTCAAAAAAAGCATGATCCCAAAAAAAACACCCCACCAATGCTCCATTCCTCCAAAAAGGAGCATCATCAGTATCATCACCAAATAATATCCGAACATGATGATGGCCGTATCGAGCATCCAGGCCAGCGCACGCTCGCGCAACCCCGCGAGTTCGTACTCGATGGTGACGTTTTGCGTGGTTCGTATTTCGATGGTTTTGTTCATTGTTCACACTGCCACAGCATATTCCCGCAGCGCCTCGTTCAACGAAACTTTTTTGTCGGTACTTTCCTGCCGTTGTCCAATGATGAGGGCACAGGCTACCTGATATTCTCCCGCAGGAAATTTTCGGGTGTAAGTTCCCGGTATCACCACCGAACGGGGAGGGACTTTTCCTTTATAAATAACTGGCTTTGAACCCGTTACATCAATAATGTGGGTACTTTGTGTAAGGACTACATTGGCGCCAAGGACTGCTTCACGTCCGACGTGAACACCTTCCACCACAATGCAGCGCGAACCGATGAAACATTCATCTTCGATAATGGTCGGGGTGGCTTGTGGTGGCTCCAAAACACCGCCAATGCCCACGCCGCCAGCGAGGTGGACGTTGCGACCTATCTGTGCGCAAGATCCGACCGTAGCCCAGGTGTCTACCATAGTTCCACTGCCCACCCATGCTCCAATATTGACATAAGAAGGCATCAGGATCGCGCCTTTTTCTATAAATGAACCGTAGCGCGCCAATGCCTGCGGCACTACCCGAACTCCTTTTGCCGCAAAACCAGATTTGAGCGGAATTTTGTCGTGGTATTCAAATGGCCCGACTTCAATGGTCTGCATTTCCTGAATGGGAAAGTAGAGTGAAATGGCTTTTTTGATCCATTCATGGGTGGTCCATACACTGTCACCATCCCTTCCTTCACTTTGGGCATCGGCGGGTAAAGGCTCGGCCACCCGTAGATCCCCTTTGTCCAGCAGTTCGATCACTTCGCGGATGGCTTTTTTGGTCTCCCAGCCTTGCAGGAGTGAGCGGTCAAGCCAGGCGGCTTCGATGGTTTCTTTTAGGTCTGCCATTATTTCTTTTTCAGTTTGTATTTGAACGTCCCGTGCCCGCATTAAATACTTCTGCCGTGGACAACTTCAAGTTTATAGGCTCGAGCAACTTTTATTGCTTTGTTAGTTAATGTTGTATCACTGGTTGAATGACCCAATGACGACAACATACCTCATCCCGTCAACAACACTGCGATCAGATAATCCGCCAGCAAAATCAAAATACTGCTGTACACCACCGCACGTGTGCTGGCCTGGCCAAGTTCAATGCTGCCGCCTTGTACAAAATAGCCCTGGTAACAGGATATGGTCGTTAGGAGATATGCGAATACAAAGGCTTTTACATACATCATGAACACGTTGTAAGGCACAAAAAAGGAGCGTAATCCTTGCGTGTACTCGTCGCTGGTGATAATGCCGGTGGGTACTGTGGCCAAATACCCGCCAATGTTGGCAACGAAGGCCGAAAAAGTCACCAGCATCGGGATCACCACCAGCGCGGCGATCAATTTTGTGCTGATGAGATAAGCAGCCGTATTCACGCCCATCACCTCCATGGCGTCAATATGTTCTTTCTGGCGCATCCCCCCGATTTCAGCAGCCATATTGGAGCCGACTTTACCCGCCAAAACGAGGCAACTAATGGTTGGAGAAAGCTCGATAAGTGCCAGATCACGGACAATATAACCAATGTAATAACGCGGCACCAATTGTCCATCCAGTTGATATGCAAATTGAATTGCCGCCACAGCACCGATAAATATGGAGATCAGGCACACGATGATCAGCGAACCCACGCCAATGTCGTTCATTTGGCGCATGGTCTCTTTCCAATACATGGAGAACTTTTCGGGCCGCCCAAATGCATGTTTCATCATGATCAGGTAGCGCCCAAAGTCGTAGAGGAAGTTGTATTTTGAAAGTGCAGATTGCATTTTTCGATGGATTCGATTTTTCGATTGGAACGATTGAATTCGATTTGGCAAATGTAGCGTTAAGTCGGCAGTCGAAAGTTGTATTTCGTAAATCACAATACCTCGCCTACTACAAAAATGCTCCCGATCACCAGAATCAAATCCTTCGGATCAGCAGCGCGTTTGGCGGCTTTAAGTGCATTGCGCACGGAGCTGTATGCCCGGCCTTGCAAGCCAAATCCAGCGGCCTTATCACGCAACAAAGTCGCATCTAAGCCTCTGGGAATGTTGGCTTTAGCAAAATAATACCGCGCATCCTGTGGAAAAAATCCCAGTGCTTTGTCCACGTCTTTATCATTTACGAAGCCTGTGATGATGTGGAGTCGCGTGATGCCTATTAGATTGTTGGAAACCTTATAGGTTTTTGAAATATCATCAAATGCCAACCTTAACCCCGCCTCATTGTGCGCACTATCGCAAAGGATGGTCGGGGCTTCTCCGATGATCTGCCAGCGCCCCATGAATCGGGTGAGTGTGCGGAGATTTTTTAAGCCGTTGAACAAAGCCGCGTTGGTATCAAAAAAACTACGGGGTTTCGTTTGCCTGAGTATTTCAAAGCATTGCAAAACCGTTGCCACGTTTTTTGTCTGAAAAGGCCCGGAGGCATCTACTTCAAGGTTTTCGAGGAATAAATTTCCGTCTTTGAAAACGTTGAAAACGGTTGGTATCCCGGAACGCTGTTCCGGGGAAATTGGGGTAGCATGTATCCCGGAACGCTGTTCCGGGGCACTTTGGGTCGCATGGATCCCGGAACGCTGTTCCGGGGAACTTTGGGTCGCATGTATCCCGGAACGCTGTTCCGGGGAATTTGAGTTTGTAAGCGTCCCGGAACAGCGTTCCGGGATACTTTCCTCCACCCGAAAATGCTGGTCTGCAAAGACAATAGGCGCCCCAACCTCGGCGGCCTTTTTCAAAAAAACAGGCGCGGACTCCGGATGTGTTTCACCGATGATGACCGGGATTCCTGGTTTGATAATGCCTGCTTTTTCGGCAGCGATTAACGGTAAAGTCTCCCCCAGCAAATTTTGATGGTCGTAACTAATGTTTGTAATGACACTCAATAAAGGCGAAATGACATTCGTGCTGTCGAGCCTGCCGCCCAGGCCTACTTCAATGATGGCGATATCCACCTTTTGACGTGCGAACCAATCGAATGCCATGGCCACACAAAGTTCGAAAAAGGAAGGCTGAATGCGTTCGATGGCCTCCCGGTGAAGTTCCACAAAATCAATAACTTGTCTGCGTGGGATGTATTGACCATCCACTTTTATACGCTCCCTGAAATCCTTGTAATGGGGGCTGACATAAAGCCCTGTTTTCATGCCCGAAGCCTGACAAACGGCGGCCAGCATGTGGCTCACCGAGCCTTTTCCATTGGTGCCACCGACATGGATCGACTTGAATTTCAGCTGCGGATTGCCCAGATGTTCGCAGAGTGCGAGGGTGTTGCTCAGATCGTTTTTATACGCTGCGGCGCCAATGCGGTGAAACATCGGCAATTGTGCGTACAGGTATTCGAGTGTTTGTTTATAATTCACGGCTGAATCAATTGGGCCGCAAAGTTGGGCAAAACTTTTGCGATGGCGTCTCGAAAGGAAGCCGCATTTTTGCCCTTGCTCGGCTTTACTTAAAGCACTCACCTCTTTCGGCATTTGACCCCCTTTACTTCAAGAGAATAAATTTTCCCGGGCTCATATTTGTCCAACATCCAAGGTCCCAGCTCCAACATCCTCTATGCACCCTGTTGACACCCTGCAATTACAGTTCAATCCCAACCAAATGATCATGTTGAACATGGCAATGGCCTTCCTGATGTTCAGCGTTGCCCTGGATATTAAATTCGCTGATTTCCGGAAGGTGGTGGATTTTCCACAATCGGTGGGCGTGGGATTATTGTCGCAGTATCTGGTGTTTCCACTCTTAACGCTGGGCATCATAGCAGTGTTCCAACCCCCGGTCAGCGTGGCAATGGGCATGGTGCTGGTGAGCATGTGTCCTTCGGGAAACATGACGAATTTTCTGGTTCATTTTGCCAAAGCGAATGTGCCCCTCTCGGTCACCCTCAATGCTATCATCATCCTTTCGGCCACATTTATTACCCCTGCTGGCTTTTTATTTTGGTCCAAATTTATTCCGGATTCTGAGGCTTTGCGACAATCGTTTGAGCTCAAATTTGTAGATATGGCATTGATAATAATAGAGCTGATCGTTGCGCCATTGCTTCTGGGGATTTGGCTGCACGAGCGAAAGCCAGAGCTTGTAGAACGCTTCCGTTCCTGGGTACAGCGCATTTCTTTACTCATTTTTTTCGTAATTCTTGTGCTGGCCCTGCTCGGAAACAGCGAGAATCTCGCGCAATACTTAGGCTTTGTTTTCATCCTCGTATTGGTACACAACGCCGTCGCGCTTTCCAATGGATATCTGCTCGGTAAAATTTTCCGCCTGCCCAAACTTGACCGCCGCACACTCGCTTTTGAAGGTGGGGTGCACAATACTGCCCTAGGGCTGCTGCTCATTTTCAAGTTCTTTGGTGGACTGGGCGGCATGGCACTCATTGCAGCATGGTGGGGAATATGGGATCTGGTGACGGGAATGGCATTGGCGTGGTGGTGGCGGAGAAATTGATTCGATTGGTACGATTGATTCATTCGTCTTACCTTCGCGCCCATGCTCCTCACCCTCCTGCACAAAGAGTTTTTGTTAGAATTCCGCCAGCGCTATGCCCTGAGTGGCATCGTGTTGTACGTGTTCAGTATGGTTTTCGTGGTGTACATCGCGAGCATCAAAGTGAACGCGCAGGTATGGAACGTGCTGTTTTGGCTCATCGTGCTGTTTGCCAGCATCAATGCCGTGGTGAAAAGTTTTGTGCAGGAGAGTGGATCGAGGCAACTGTATTACTACCAGATTGCCGATCCTTCGATGCTGTTGCTTGCGAAGATCATTTACAATACCTTGTTGTTGTTGACTTTAAGTGGACTTTCGTTTGGCGCCTACAGCCTCGTGGCAGGGAATCCGGTGAAAGACATGCCACTATTTTGTCTCACCGTGGCGTTGGGGAGCGTGGGCTTTAGTATCGCTTTTACCTTCATCGCCAGCATTGCGGCCAAGGCGAACAACTCGGCCACCTTAATGGCGATTTTGAGTTTCCCGGTGATATTGCCCATTTTACTTACCCTGATTCGACTTTCACAAATTGCCCTGCGACTCCTTCAAGACACTTCTTACAAACGCGACATCATCAACCTGCTGGCGATCGATGCGATATTATTGACTTTGACTTTTGTGCTGTTTCCGTTCATCTGGAAAGACTGAGTTGAGATATTGGGATATTTGGATATTTGGATATTATCTCACCAGTGCACAATTCCTTCAATACCCCGCAATATCCCAATATCCCAATATCTAATTTCAAATTATGTGGTGGAAAACCCTCTCCGTTCTCTTAGTACTCTACGCTCTCGCCGTAGGGATGTTCGTGCCGCTCAAACCCGGCATCGCTTATGTCAGCCCTGAAACTGCCAAATCCGGCGACACCATGCGCTTGACCATTCATGGCTACAACACTTTTTATACGCGTAGCCAGGCATCGGAAATGCGCGTGTGGCTGCAATACGATTCAGCTAAAGCCGTGCTCGGACAGGACCTTAAAGTGTTGAACGACACCATGATAGAGGCCACGTTCAGCTTTCCTTTGGATCTGCCACGGCCTAGTCCATCGGTGATGCTCAACGCTATTCTGGATCACCCTTCGGATGGTGTCTCGCTGCTTCCTTCTGCAGTAGAAGTCGTGCGGGATACCGCTTCCTCCACTGCTTCAGAGGCTAGGGCGGGGTGGACACAAAACCCAGTCGCCCAACTCCACATCATAAAAGACTTCAGTTTTCCGTATCGAAACGTCATTTACGAGAGCATCCGCAACACATTCTACCATGTTCCGATGTGGTTCGCATTGATGTTCCTTTTTGCAGCTTCGGTGGTGTACAGCGTGATGTTTTTATTGGGCAAAAAATTAGATTATGACCGCAGGGCATCGGCACTTGCGGAGGCAGGATTGCTTTTTGGCATCATGGGCCTGATGACCGGGATGTTGTGGGCCAACTATACCTGGGGAGCTCCCTGGAGCAACGATATAAAACAATTGATGACGGCGGTTGTGCTGCTGATTTATCTGGCCTACTTCATACTCCGCCGCTCTTTTGACGAGCCGGAAAAAGGCGCACGTCTCTCGGCAGTGTACAACATCTTTGCATTTGCCTCCCTCATTCCATTGCTTTACATTGTACCACGGATGTTTGCCAGCCTGCACCCGGGTTCTACGGGTAACCCGGCATTCGGCAGTCAGGACCTGGACAATACCATGCGTTTGGTTTTTTACCCGGCAATTTTAGGTTTTACAGGGATCGGCTTTTGGTTGGCAGAATTGCGGACGAGGGCAAAGCGGGTGGAGGATAGGATGATCGGGCTGGATTGATAAAATAAAAACAATTACCTGAAATTCAGGTGCTTGATCGAGTAGTAGCAAATGGTGCCAAAGCCGAATGCAAGCATCGAGTGGAACAGCACAAAGGCTGTATTATCGGTTGCGAGGCCAACAATAGCAGAGGATAAAAACACCAGAGACATTACCCCTTCAGCGATCGTGACCCAGGAAATTTTGCGGGCCATGTACGATGCCTTTTTCAAGGAATTTTGTTGCTGGCCGCCGTTTCCGCCGTATTTTGGTGTCCGTACGAAAGCCGAAACCTTGCCGCGCAATCCTTCCACAACCGCCACAGCGTTGTAGAGCGAAAGTCCCAGCGACATTGGCATGAATGACAGGAACAGACCAAAAAAGCGGACTTTCTCCCAGAAGGTTGCCGGTACCGTGCGGTTGAGTGCAGCGGTGATGTTTGCGGTATAAGAAATAGCCGCCACTGAGAACAGACCCAACACCGAGAATGAAAGGAAGTGGGTAGAAATACCCAGTTCACTGAACGCAAATGCCAAGGGCACACTGCTTACAGCGGCAATAAATACCCACAGGAAAACACCATACGCCGTCAATTGGCTCATAGCATGCATCTTTTGGATGCCGTTGAGTTTGTCGGTATTCCAAACCAGTTTCATCAATTTGCGCACGTTTTGCGCGCCCCCTTTGTTCCAGCGGAATTGCTGGCCTTTCAGTGCGTTCATATCCACAGGCAATTCTGCCGGGCTGCCGAGTTTCTCCAGATACTGGATCTTATAGCCCAGGATTTGCGCGCGGAAGCTCAGGTCGAGGTCTTCGGTGAGCGTATCGCTGGCCCAACCGCCGGCTTCGTTGATGACATCTTTACGCCAAACGCCGGCAGTACCGTTGAATTGGAGCAACAGATTGCCGTAGGAGCGACCCGCTTGTTCCACCGTAAAGTGAACGTTCAATTGAAGCGCCTGAAGTTTGGTCAACATGCTGTAATCAGCGTTAATGTGCTCCCAGCGCGTTTGCACAATGGCCACCTTTGGATCTTCAAAATAGGCCATCGTTGTGCGCAGAAAATCAGGGCGAGGTGTGAAGTCAGCGTCAAAAATGGCGATAAACTCCCCCCTTACCAAAGGCATTGCCTCCTGAAGTGCACCTGCTTTGTATCCCTGGCGGTTCACACGGTGTACGTGTTCAATATCATACCCTTGACCTCTGAGTGCAGCGACTTTGGCTGCTACGATGCCCACCGTTTCGTCGGTTGAATCGTCCAGCACCTGGATTTGGAAACGATCTTTCGGGTATTCCTGTGCAGCCACATAGTCTATGATGCGCTCAGCGACGTACATTTCGTTGTACATCGGGAGTTGAACCGTCACGAATGGGGCATTCTGGTCGGTCGCGCCGTATTGTTTGTAAACGATCTCAGGGTTCTCCCTGTGGTACTTTTTGTAGAGGTACAACAAGTGGAACTGTAGAAGCGCATAAACCGTCACCCCGCTCATGGCGAGGAAATAGATGAGCAGCATCAGATAGCCAAAATCGACAAATGCCTGATACTGAAATGCTTCGAAAAGGGAATGAAGACCGTACATATTTGAATTGATGAATTATTTCTTTGTTGTGGATTTGTTGAGTTGTGGATTTGGTTATCTGGGTGGCCAAGCCTGGGAACCCGAATAACCAAATCCCCGAATAACCAAATCAACCTTTATTTAAATTAACAGGCGAAAAATGGTGGCAATAATTTTCCAGCTTGCCAAAATCGTCCCGCGTATCGTTCCAGAAACCTTGCTGAGTCCTGCGGCTCTTTTCCGATAGCGTACCGGTACCTCAGAGCAGTTGAGTTTCATTTTTGCTGCCCGAACCTGCATTTCCACCGTCCAGCCAAAATTCTTGTCGCGCATCCCCAAGATTTTGAGTTTGTCCCATCGTATGGCCCGGAACGGACCTAAGTCACTAAACTTATATCCATAAAACAATCGAATCATTGCCGGGGCCAACCAATTCCCAAATTGCTGCGGGAAAGTCATTGCTCCGGGTTCCAAACCGCCGGATCTCCTCGAACCGATCACCATGTCTTTTCCGTCGTTTAAGATCGGAGCCACCACTTTTGGTAGTTCTTCCGGGAAGTCTGAATAATCTCCGTCCATAAAGACCACGATATCAGGTTGTTCAGACGTGGGTAGATTTTCCAGGTAACGCATTCCTGCAAGGCAGGCATTCCCATATCCGCGTTCTGGCTGACTTACCACCACTGCTCCGGCCTTTTTTGCTGCCTCTGCCGTCCCATCTGTTGACCCGTTGTCGCACACGATCACTTGTCGAACCCAATCTTTGGGAAGGTTGGCCAGTACAAAAGGCAGGGCTTTTTCTTCATTCCATGCCGGAATCAGCACATCAATCCGTGATTTCTGCATCATTTTCAGGTTGCAGCCAAGACGCCGCGAGGATCTTCCCTTCAAGGGCGGGACAAAAGTAACTCAGGGAGTTAAGAGAAAGTTAAATGACCTTAAGAATTTGAGGTTAAAGTTTTGCAAACGAACCCGCTGGCTTTTCTAAAAGCACCCCAAGACTAAATAAATCCCGATTTTTTAGGACCGCAAGTCAATCCAAATCAAGTTCCAAAAACGCTGGTGAATTATGCCGGAAATTTTTCATTCCCCCTTTTAAAACAAGGATTCTCGGAATGATGTTCGGCGATGTAGTCATTTTGATTTGTTAAAAAAGGCCAGAAAAAGCCGCTAAACACAAAGAATTTCAAAATGAGTATCCCTGACAGGCGCGAAGTCAGCAGAATCAAGTGTTAAAAATTTAACACTCCAAGCAGCCTCTAAAGTGAGTCGATCCCGCCCGTCTGTACACCTCTTTTCATGCCCATTGAGCGACATTTTTTGACAGGATTATCAGGATGTACAGGATAGGTCGGCTCCGCCGACGCTGTAGAGTGCAGGTTCTTTTCAATATTCGATCCCTTTCCTACAATATTTTCCTCACAATAAAATAATAAAGAAACATTCTTTCAGAGTTGCTAGATTTGGCCGTCGATTCTTTTTCCAGCCCTAATTTTTTGGATTCTAATCTTTTGCTTTTTGTGCCCGAGCTATGCTGGGTAACGATCTACCATCTTTATAAAACTTCCTTCCTGTACTATGGCGAATTTCTACCTGAAATTTTTTGCTCACAAACTCCTGACCTTTTGCTTTTTATTATTGCCATTTTTAAGCCTTGCAAATAATCCAGGTGACTCCACGAACCCCGATTCGCTCGCAAATCGGGGGCATTGTAAAGCCGTCATTGAGATTGATACCCTATGTGGAACCCATGAAATAACCATCTCCGCCTTTATTTACTGGACCTTTACGGGGGTTCACCAACCCGTAGTAGTCACTTGGAGCAACGGACTACATGCTCACAAAATCACGGTCGCACCCCCTGGAACCTGGAGTTGGGACCCTACGGGGACTACTTGCGAAGAATACCACTGGGCCAATGGAGTAACGTTTGATCTTGGCTTCTTTGACGGCCCCGTTGATCTCACCGGCCCAACTGCCCTTTGTCCGGTTGATGACTATGTGGAAATAAGCAACAACCTGAATTATTATTCCAGTTTTACCAGTCTCGTTTGGAGTCCACCCAATCCGGCAGGTGATTTTGAGCCCTATCCGGTTACTGAACCCGGAACGTATGGGATCACCGTTGTGGATGTATTTAATTGCATGACCTCAGACCAGATCACGATTATCGAAGTGCCCATTTTTTCGCCGGGAATCACGGGCCCCGTTCGGATATGCCCGGAAGGCGATACCGCTATGCTTTCGATCGTAAACCCTGCATTGTATGAATTTTATGAATGGGACAATGGAGAATCTGTTTCTCCCATCACGGTATTTGATCCGGGTGTTTATCAGGTGACTGCGACGGATAGTCACGGCTGCACAGGAGTAGGAGCATACACCCTCCAGTCCGGAGCAGTAGACCCTTTTAGCATCTCCGTTTCGAGTCCTGATCTTTGTCCGGGCTTGACAGATACGCTGCAGGTGGTGGGCGGTTTTGCCAGCTACGCCTGGTCGAACAATGTAATGGGCATTACCAATATTGTAAATCAGGCAGGTACTTACACCGTTACAGTAACGAATTTTTTTGGTTGTACAGGCACTATGAGTACTACTGTGACCCCCATGATGCCACCGGTCATACAGGTGCTTGGTACACCCTTGTGCCTTGGAGACACGGCGATCCTGACTACAACCGGGGGCAGTTTCCCTCAATACAATTGGTCATCGGGGCAGACTACGCAGTCCATAGCAGCTTCTGCTCCAGGCACTTACAGTGTAACAGTGAGTGGTCTGGGCATTTGTTCGACCTCGACGAGCCTGGTGCTGGATTTTGCCGCAGCACCGACTACGCTGATCGACCCGGCCGGGACTTTGAACTGTCTGGTGAACCAGATTACACTCCATGCCGGAAACTCCAGCTCAGGGCCAACTTTCCCAGTTATCTGGACCACCCCGGACGGACATTTTGTCTCCGGAGATACAACTTTAAATCCAACCGTAGACCAGCCTGGTACCTATATCCTGAGCATCGTCAATACCGTGACAGGTTGCGTCACAAACGATACCGTGGTGGTGATACAGGACATCGCTCCGCCACCAGCGGATGCGGGCCCTTCCGCTACACTCAACTGTCTGTTACAAAACTTCAGCATTGGGCCCGTTCCTGCGCCGGTCGATACCAATCTTTTACCCCTTTGGTCGAGCATTGATGGAAATATTCTGGCAGGAAATGACACCTGGATGCCTGGAATTGACCAACAGGGCACTTATATCCTATTGGTAACCAATGTATTGAATGGCTGCACCAGTACTGCCAGCGTAATGATCGATCAGGATATCGCCCCCCCAACGGCACAGATCACGCCGACCGATCTCATTACCTGTATGCAAGGAACGGTGTCTCTGGACGGGTCCGGGAGCAGCAATGGCCCCGGTTTTACCTATCTCTGGACGACGGCCAATGGAATTATAGTTGGCCCAACAGACACCCTGATCTGTGGAGCGTCTTCCATTGGAACCTATGCGTTGTTGGTAACGAACACCTCAAACGGCTGTATCGCAACGGCTTCCGTAACCGTCTCTGCCGATGTAAATCTCCCGATCATCGAGCCCTTGCCGCCCAATACCCTGACCTGTACGGTACTGAACACGGTCATTGATGCTACCGCCTCCTCTTCCGGTCCGACTTTTCAATACAATTGGACCACTTTGAATGGAAACATCCTGAGCGGCGGGAATACCCTCAGCCCCACTGTAGATGCACCCGGAGCCTATACTTTGAACCTCCTGAACACGGCCAATAACTGTGCTACCACCCTCGCGGTCGTTGTCAATCAAGACGTTACACCACCCATTGCCAACGCGGGTCTGGATGCCATCCTTAATTGCAGCAACCCTTCCACAATGCTGGATGGTTCGGCTTCTTCCATGGGCCCGAATTTTAAATACCACTGGACGACCGCAAACGGCAATATTGTGAGCGGCCAGGATTCCTTAAATCCAACGGTAGACATGGATGGCACTTACGAGCTTCAAGTGACCAACCAGGTGAATGATTGTACTTCCACCGCATCGGTCGTGATCATGAACGATGCGAATGCACCGCTGGCACTGATCGCTGCGCCTGCTACCCTGACCTGCGCTACGCTGCAAACGTTGATCGACGCATCAGCCTCTACTCAAACGGGAAACCTGACTTACGTTTGGTCGGGCAATATTCAGTCCGGACAAGGAACTTTGCAACCCACTGTGGATCAACCGGGTATCTATACGTTGAGCATCACCAACAATATCAATGGCTGTACCGATGTAGCCACGGTGACCGTAGCACAAGACATCGTGCCGCCAACCGCTCTAGCCGGGTCTAACGGGCTGATCAATTGCTTCAGTCCAACGGGAAGCATCGGTGATTTAGGGAATCCCTCTGGTTCTGGATTTACGCTTCAATGGACCACCACGGACGGCAATTTCATTTCACCCACCAATGGCCCCACGGCCATGATCGATCAGGCCGGCGATTATCAGTTGCTCATTACCAATACCCAAAATGGCTGCACAGCAACCGACGATGTCAGTGTAGCGGAGGACTTTGCCTTACCTTCGGCAAATGCCGGACCAACGGCTGAATTGACTTGTGTGCAAACCACGCTAATCCTACAGGGAACCGGCAGCACAGGGCCGAACTTTGATTACCTCTGGTCCGTCGCGGCGGGTGGAAACATAACGAGCGGGGCCAATACGCTCATGCCTGTTGTGGATGCGCCAGGAATGTATAATTTATTGGTAACCAACACACAAAATGGTTGTAGTGCAAGCAGTCAGGTCAGTATTACAGAAAACGCCAATGGCCCGGTCGCTTCGGCTGGTATGCCACAAACGCTCAATTGTTTCTTCACCAGCACTACCTTAAGCGCTGCCGGATCGAGCATCGGACCACTGTTTGCTTACAACTGGTCAACAGCAACCGGGAACATTGTTTCCGGGGCAAATACATTCACGCCTTCGATCGATGCACCTGGCATTTACACGCTCACTGTTACAAATACAAGCAACTTCTGCACCGAAACGGCCAGTGTTACCATCATGCAAGACATTCAGTCGCCGGTGGTAAATGCCGGCGCAGACAATCTGCTTACCTGTGTCATCACCAGTTTGCCTTTACAAGCCCAGATTACATCTTCCTCCTCTCCAAGCATTGGTTATCAATGGTCTACACCGAACGGACAAATACTCAGTGGGGGCAATACCGCCAATCCGATCATTGGGGCATCGGGCAATTATTCCGTCATCGTTACAGATAATCTAAACGGCTGTACGAGTACGGATCAATTGTTGATTTCAGAGGATGTGATCTTGCCTACGGCTATCATTGCAAGCCCATTAACCCTAAGCTGCGCGGTTCAACAAGTCAGCCTGAACGCTACGGCATCCAGCCCGGGTGCAAACTTTGATTACGATTGGACCACTCCTTCGGGCAATTTCGTTTCCATCCAAAACCCACAACAACCCGTTGTGGACGAACCAGGTATTTACAATCTCCTCATTACCAATACCTTCAATGGTTGCACTCAAACAAGCAGCGTGACCGTTCCGCAGAATGTGCAATTGCCAACTGTTGAGGCGGGCGCCATGGTCGGACTAGATTGCGATACCCAGACCAATACGCTGGACGGCACGACATCCAGCCAGGGAACAAATTTTACGTACACCTGGTCTACCACGAACGGGCAAATCATTTCCGGTGGAAACACCCTCACGCCCAGCATCGGCGCCCCGGGCAATTATGTGCTCACGATTTTGAACACACAAAATGGTTGCTCAAACCTTGATAATGTGAGCGTTACAGAAGATGTCCAGCATCCTGTGCTGGCTATAGCTCCGCCGCAAACCTTGACCTGTACGATCACTTCGGCAACCATTATTGGATCTGGGACGGCGCTTGGCAACCCAACCAGTATCCTTTGGACCACGGCCAATGGAAATATACTTTCGGGTGAAAATTCACTCACGCCAACGGTGGACGCGCCCGGCAATTACATGCTTACCGTAATGAACCCGACCAACGGTTGTTCCAGCACTTTGCCCGTCACGGTAACGGAAAATATCCAGATGCCACCTGTACAAGTGCAACCCTCACCGCTCCTGACTTGCGCTGTGCTGCAATTTTCCTTGGAAAGTACGGTGCCCGCGCAGGCCAGCGTGGTTTGGACGACGGCAAACGGCCATCTCGTTTCTGGGGTAAACACCCCCTACCCTATCGTTGATGCGCCTGGCCTTTACCTGCTCAGCGTCACTTCTTCGTTGAATGGCTGTACCAATTCGGCACAAATTACGGTGCTGGAAGAGATGAATGTCCCAACAGGCCTGCAATTCGACCTGGAGCCACCGCTTTGCAACGGGACACCCGGCATACTCAGCGTGGATCAGGTCAATGGCGGAGTTGGGCCATTTTCTTATTCCATAGACGGCGGACAGACCTATTTTTCTTCGGAACAATTCAACAACCTCACGCCGGGCAACTACGATCTTGTAATACAGGATGCCAATGATTGCGAGGTGCTGGAACCCATCACCGTGCCCAGTCCACTGATACCCTTGGTGACTGCTCCACCGACTTTTGAGATCGAACTGGGTGAACATCAGGAAATTCTGGCGAATGTGCCCGCTCCTTTCCCAATCTCCCTTATTGACACGGTAATTTGGAATCCTATGACAGGGTTGATTTTTGAGGGAAACAGTATCCTTCAATTGCTTAACCCAGTGGCACAGCCTTTTATTACGACCCAGTACACCGTCACGATTTTCACAAAAGAAGGCTGCAAATCAGAAGCACGCACCATCGTGAAAGTAGACCGGGAAGCAGATATCTACGCTCCAAATGTGATCCGCCCGGATGACGAGGATGGCGACAATGATGTATTCCTGATTTTTGCCCGCGACGAGTCTGTTGCCCTCATCAGGAAACTTCAGATTTTTGATCGCTGGGGATCCTTGATCTTTGCAAACAAGGATTTCCGGCCCAACGACCGATCTTCCGGATGGAATGGAGATTATCGTGGAGAACCTGTAAACCCGGCAGTGTATGTTTGGTGGGCTGAAGTGGAACTGGTGGACGGGCGGGAGTTGTTGATCAAAGGCGATGTGACGGTGGTACGCTGAGACCAACTATATTAGAGTGCTTGATGCAACCAAACGGCACGCCTATTTTTCAGCCTACGGGTTATATTTGCCCCCAGCTCGCACCTTTACACGCCTTACCCTATGCCGCTAAGTTGGAACGAAATCAAAGCCCGCGCCCTCGCATTTTCCAAAGAATGGGAACACGAATCCAGTGAAGACGCTGAAGCCAAATCCTTTTGGGATGGATTCTTTCATGTGTTTGATGTGTCGCGCCGACGGCTGGCAACCTTTGAACAAGCCGTGCGCAAGGGTGACCGCAAACAGGGCTTTATTGACCTGCTTTGGAAGGGGGTAATTTTGGTGGAACATAAATCCAGAGGCAAGGACCTGGACAAAGCCTTTCAGCAAGCCAAGGACTATTTCCCCGGCCTGAAAGAACACGAATTGCCCAAATACATCCTTGTTTCTGATTTCGAGCGGTTCAAATTGTACGACCTAGACACGGGTGCGAAGCACGAATTTCAGTTGCGCGATTTGTCCGCCCACGTTCACCTTTTCGGGTTTATGGCGGGGTATCAGAAACGAACCTACAAAGACGAAGACCCGGTAAACATCGAAGCCGCCGAGCGTATGGGACGGCTGCACGATACATTGGAGGCAGCGGGCTACAAAGGCCACGCCCTCGAAGTCTATTTGGTGCGGGTGTTGTTTTGCCTGTTTGCAGAAGATACGGGCATTTTCGAGCGCACCCAATTTCAGGAATTGGTGGACAACTACACCAAGCCCGACGGAAGCGACCTGGCCTTGCAAATCGCCCAACTTTTCCAGACCCTCAACACGCCCAAAGAAGACCGTTTCAAAACTCTGGATGAAACATTGGGCGCGTTCCCGTATGTGAACGGTAAACTTTTCGAGGAAAATTTACCCCTGGCGGCCTTTGATACCAAAATGCGGGAAAGCCTGCTTTTGTGTTGCGCACTGGATTGGAGCAAGATCTCCCCTGCCATTTTCGGCTCCATGTTTCAGGCCGTAATGAACCCCAAAGAGCGGCGCAATTTGGGGGCGCACTACACCTCGGAAAAGAACATTCAGAAAGTTATCAAACCGCTTTTCCTGGATGAGCTCTACACCGAATTTGAAAAGGCCAAAGGCAACCGTGCCCGCCTTAATGAGTTGCACCGCAAAATTTCCACACTTCATTTCCTCGATCCAGCTTGCGGTTGTGGTAACTTCCTGATTATCAGTTACCGTGAATTGCGCGAACTGGAACTGCTGATCCTACGCGAACTATACAAAGGCGGGCAAGGCGTTCTGGATGTCCGGGAAATCATGCGGGTGAACGTTGACCAATTCGCGGGGATCGAGTACGACGAATTTCCCGCCCGCATCGCAGAGGTGGCCATGTGGCTCATTGACCACCAAATGAACCTGAAAGTTTCGGATGAATTTGGTCAATACTTTGTACGGCTGCCATTGAGCAAGGCGGCCAAAATCGTGTATGGGAATGCTTTGCGCATAGATTGGAGGTCTATTCGAAGCGCATCGGTGTATGATGTGAGCGCCGATCAGGTAAATATTATTCAAGTCAAAGAAGCAGAAGCGCACTATGAAACGCTGAATGTTTTTACCAAGCAGGTCAATATGTTTCCGGAAGAAAAAGCGCCTGCGATGCGGACTAATGGGCCTAGTCAAAGCGCCGGGTTTGACTATATTTTGGGGAACCCGCCGTTTATCGGCAAACAGTTGCAAAACGAGCAACAAAAAGCTGATATGGAACTGGTTTTCAATGGCGTACAAGGAGCAGGGGTATTGGATTATGTAGCCGCCTGGTATTTGAAAGCCGCACAGTACATCCAAAATACGCGCACTAAAGTTGCTTTTGTTAGTACCAACAGCATTTCACAAGGTGAGCAAGTGGGCGTTTTATGGGGTGTACTCTTCAACTTTTATAAAGTGAAAATCCACTTTGCACACCGCACCTTTTCATGGAGCAACGAGGCCAAAGGGAATGCTGCTGTGCATTGTGTTATCATCGGTTTTGCAGGTTTTGATTCTACAGAAAAACGAATTTTTGACTACGAACACATCAAAGGCGAGCCCGCGGAAAGGAAGGCGAAAAATATTAACCCCTATTTAGTTGAGGGTAACGACTTGGTTGTTATAAAGCGTAGAACCTCGATTTCCAATGCTCCAAGCATTTCATTTGGCAGCATGCCCAACGATGGCGGACACCTTTTGCTAACAGATGAAGAAAAAGCAACTCTTGTGAACCAAGAACCAGAAGCCGAAAAATGGATCAGGCCTCTATTAAGTGCAAGAGAGTTTCTGAATGGGGAAAAACGTTGGTGTCTTTGGTTGGTTGGTATCCAGCCGCATGAATTGAAACAACTAAAACTGGTATCTGAGAGGGTTGCAAAAGTAAAGAAATTGAGAGATGAAAGTAATCGGGATGCGACTCGAAAGTTAGCCGCGTTCCCAACCTTGTTTGGAGAAAACAGGCAGCCC
Organism: Saprospiraceae bacterium; assembly: GCA_030645295.1. Classification (GTDB taxonomy): domain Bacteria; phylum Bacteroidota; class Bacteroidia; order Chitinophagales; family Saprospiraceae; genus M3007. The sequence goes on from JAUSMG010000198.1 coordinate 25,836, forward strand.
AATTCTGAATTTGTGCTAATTCCCCTTCATACATCGGAAAACAGGAATTACATCCCACTGGGCTTTTTTGATAAAGACCATATCGCAAACAATTCGACCAGCATCGTGCCAAATGCGACTTTGCACCATTTTGGCGTAATGATGTCTGCTATGCACATGGTTTGGGTGAAGTACACTTGCGGGCGCATCAAAAGTGATTTTCGCTACTCCAACGAAGTGGTTTACAACAACTACCCCTTCCCGCTCAACCCCACCGACGCACAAAAAAGGAAAGTCGAGGAAGCCGCGCAAGCCGTTTTGGACACTCGGGCAAAATACCAAACCCCCTCAAATGATGGGGAGGGTCGGGGTGGGGCTTCCTTAGCCGACCTTTATGACCCCGTGACCATGCCGCCCGATTTGGTGAAAGCCCACCAAGCCTTAGACAAAGCAGTGGATTTATGCTACCGTCCACAAGCATTTGGCAGTGAGTTGGCGCGTATTGAGTACTTGTTTGGGCTTTATGAGCAGTACACGGCGCCGATGTTTCAAACCGAGGGAAAGAGAAAAAGTCGTTAACCATTCACCGCGCCAAAAATTTAAAGCCGTGCCGAATTTCGAGAAAGAACATTGGGAAACCATTTTTAGTACCAAGGCCGAAGAGGAGGTCAGTTGGTTTCAACCATATCCCAAAACCTCCATGGAGTTTCTGGAACTTTTTGATCTGCCACTAAGCGCCAACATAATTGACATTGGAGCGGGTGACAGTCACTTTATTGAATTGCTCCTGGAGCGAGGATACCAAAATGTTTGGGCAATGGATATTTCAGCCAAAGCAATTGAGCGTTTGCAAACACGATTGGGGGAGAAGGCGAAAAATGTCCATTGGGTGGTTTCGGACGTGACGGAATTTAAGCCAAGTGTCCAATTTGACTTTTGGCACGACAGAGCCGCCTTTCATTTCCTGACCACCGAAGAAAAAATAAGCCGGTACGTAGATCTGGCAGAGGATTCGATTCGGGAAGCTGGCTACCTTATTTTGGGAACATTCAGTGAGGACGGCCCAAAAAAGTGCAGTGGGTTGGAGATCAAGCAATACTCCGAAGCCTCTATGTCGGCTCGATTTGAAGTAAATTTTGAACGGATAAAGTGTATTCAGGAAGACCACACCACGCCGTTTAATACCGTTCAAAATTTTCTTTTTTGCAGTTTTCAACGAAAGTGAGCACAAAGCCCACCAAAACAAAAAACGCAACCGCTTGATTAACAAACGATTGCGTTTAATACTTGTTGGGTCACAAGGACTCGAACCCTGAATAACAGAACCAAAATCTGCTGTGTTACCATTACACCATGACCCAATTCCCCGCCGAAATAAAACCTTAGCCAACTGAAAATGTAAGCGAGGCTTCAAAAGCGGGTGCAAAGGTAGGCTTACTATTTTTTGTGTGCAAGGCAGGCCATGAATTTTTTCTAATTTTTTACCCTACGCAGCTTTACCCGCCGTAGCCTTGGCGAAGGCGGGGCCCCAATCGTACTTCGTAAATCTAAAAACGCAAATCCTGGATCGCTCACACCCGATACCAATATTGCGTTCTGTAAAACGGCCCAATGTAGCCGCGTACAACCAAGGTGTTGGGATCGCCATTCTTGAGCCAGATCTTGCAGTTATACCATTTCCCTTTTTCGGGGTCGAGTATGCTGCCGGATTGCCAGTAGCCTTCTTTCTCCTTCATGTCCACCAAAACGATCATGCCCAGAATAGGCTGGTTTTTCCGTTCGCCCGGGCATTTGTCACAAAGTTTGTCTGGCGCAGATTTGAGCAACTTACTCACCTTGCCATACAGTTTCCCGTCGCCGACGAAAAGTTCAAGGTGGCTTTTGGCCTCATTGGTCTCGTCGTCGATGGTTTTCCAGGTTCCGGTGATGGATTGAGAATGGAGTGTGCCAAGCACTAGAAAAGAAAATAAAAGGGGGAGGGTGTGTTTCATAAAAATTTGGCGTTTTGACGCATGGAGTAAGTGACATCCTGTCAAAAAAGCCTTGCTCGGCAGGGTTTGCTACGAGCAAGGCTTTGGGTACTTCAGGCTGTTGTCTTTTTATGAGCAGCCCGCATTTTTCGTGGATTGGGACGGCTTTTGCCATTGGTTCCCCGGCGAATTTTACCGCGCTTTGATTTGAAATCTCCTTTGCCCATGAGTGGTGGTACGTTGTTTTTGTTAAATGAGGGGCAAAGGTACGCATTAAGCGGAATTTTTGAGCGTGTTCAAGAAAGTGTGGCGCACCTCTACGTAGGTGTGCCACACTTTTCTGAACACGCTC
>JAUSMG010000199.1 GCA_030645295.1 Saprospiraceae bacterium
ATGGAAAGGTCAAGGCATACCATGAATTACATTATGGCGACCGGAGCTATTACGACCTTGCGGACGACTTTTATGCGGAACTGTATAATCCGGACGAATGGGCCCGGCTTTTTGAGCGTGCCGGTGCAAAATATGCGGTACTCACCTCCAAACACCACGACGGTTTTTGTCTCTGGCCCAACGAACATGCCAATCGCGCCTGGGACATTCCCTGGAACGCTGAAGTACGCGGCCCTGGACGTGATCTGCTCGGTGAGTTTTTCAAGGCACTCAACAAAACTAAAGTCAAACCCGGGCTCTATTTCTCCCTTTATGAATGGTATAACCCGCTATGGCAATACGACCATGCTCAATACGCGTCTGAACACGCCATGCCTCAACTTTACGAAGTGGTGGACCGGTATGAGCCCTGGGTCGTGTGGGCAGACGGTGATTGGGAGGCTCCTTCCGAGGTATGGCAATCCCCTCAGTTCCTCAGCTGGCTTTATTCAGAAAGCGCCGTAAAGGACCGGGTGGTGGTCAATGACCGTTGGGGAAGTGACACCCGATTCCACCATGGCGGAGTTTATACCCCTGAATATCAGCCTGATCTGGACTTTGAAGACCATGCCTGGGAAGAAAGCCGAGGCATGGGTGCTTCCTATGGTTACAATCGTGCCGAGGATGCCTGGGATTATAATTCTGCTCAATCCTTGGTATTGCACCTCGTAGACAAGGTTTCGCGCGGCGGGAATTTTTTGCTTGACATTGGACCGGATGCCCATGGGAAAATTCCGCCCATCATGCAGGAGCGTTTGATCGAAATTGGAAAATGGTTGGGGGTGAATGGGGAAGCGATCTACAATACCCGTCGCTGGCGGACCCCTGTTCAATGGAGTATGGGTCGCCGGGATTGGAAACCTGGCGTCGCGGGTTCAAAGACCGTGGTAGATCCGTTGTTGAAGCAAACCGTTGACCCTGATCCCGGTTTTGCAGTGAAAGAGTTTTTTTACACCTGGAATCCCAAGACCAAATCGGTTTATGCCATCTTCCCCCGCTTTCCAAACGATCGAAAACTGGTCTTGAAAGGGGTGCAATTGCCCCTAGCTGGCGCGGAGGTCACCTTTCTGGCGACCAAGGAAAAATTAAAAGCGGAAAATCTGGCGGGAAACGTGGTCATTACGTTGCCCGAATACAACCCGAATAAAATCAAATCTGCGCATGCTTATGCAGTGAAGATCAGCGGTTTTGGAGATTTCGTTTCTAAACCTGGTGTAGAAGTCAACTACGATCCAAATACGGTAAAGCCAGTAGTGAAAATCGCGTCTAAAACCCTCGGTGCGACCATTCGCTACACAACCGACGGTAAAGAACCTTCCGAAACCTCGCCAACGTATACGGTGCCTTTTTCGCCAATATCAGCCTGCACGGTCCGCGCAAAAGCTTTCAAATCTGGCCTTATCTCAAGCAATACCGATTCCAATCAGGTAAAGTTGTACAAACTGCTACCGGCCCAGAACCTGCTCCGGGAGCCAGCTGCAGGCCTTCGCGCCGAACTTCGCTCGGTAGAAGGCGATGTCTACACTTCGGATAAAGTGATCCGCGGCTATTTGGAAAAAGCCGATGACGTTAGCATCATTGAACTTGACCCATATTGCAATGAAAACAAATGCGGCATGTTGTGGAAGGGTTATATAAACATTCCGGTTACGGGTGGCTACCAATTCTGGACCGAATCAGATGATGGCTCTCTGCTTTCCATCGATGGTGAAATGGTGGTGAATAACGATGGTGACCATGGCATGACTGAAAAGACAGGTATTGCCAACCTTCAAGAAGGATGGCACACTATTCGCATCGTCTATTTCAATTCTGGCGGAGCTGCAGGTTTGAAAGTCCGTTATGCACCGCTTGGGGAAGATCTGCAGGCATTTGAAGAAGCGATGCTGGCGCATTGAAACAACCCGGGTGTATCTTCACCGCGATTTTAAAACTCGATGCCTGTGCTATACCAATTTTCAAAAACACTCTCCTTCGTTCTGCTCCTTTTATGCAGCGCAACTAGTACTTATGCCCAAATAGAAAAGGCCCGTCAATTGGAAGCGCAATTACGCGGGGTATCGGCCGCTAAACGGGTAGAGATCCTCCTGGCGCTGGCAGATGCCAATTTGTATGCAGGTGAATATGCCAAAGCTATCGATAATGCAGACGATGCAGGCAAATTGGCTTCCAAACTCAAATTGCCGGAACTCCGTGCCAACGCCCTCAACCGTAAAGGTAAGGGGATGATGCTCAGTGGGAAACGCAAGGCTGCAGGCCAATTTGAACAAAGCCTCAAAATTCTCCGGGACAACCAAAGCGCAAATAAAGTCCTTGCTTTGGACAATCTGGAGAACCTCCGGACACTTGCAAAACGTGATGAAAAGGAGCGGGAATTAAAATCGTTGGAGGAACAAATCGCCCGACTGCGCGGCGGTGGAACGATCTCTGGTCAAACCGATACGCGACAGGAACTTCAAAAGGAGTTTTCCAATTCCCAACAACAACTGTTAGAAAATCAGCGGAATTCCCGCAAAAACGAATCCAAACTGATCGAAGAAAGTCAGGCGCTTCAGGCTCAACTCGCTGCTCAAAAGGCCGAACTTGATAAAATGACCGAGGAACAGATGAAAACCGCAATGGTGGTCATGCAGCAGCGTGTTTTGCTCGATTCGGTACATTTCAGCCGGGGCATGGATTCGCTGGCCGTCTCCAATGCCAACCTTGCCCTTAGCGAGGCGGAAAGCAATCGGAAGTTTAACTATGCCGTCATGGGCGTTTTGTTGCTGCTGGCAGCGGGTGCTAC
>JAUSMG010000211.1 GCA_030645295.1 Saprospiraceae bacterium
TGATTAACCAAGCCGACCGCCCAATCGAATCAATCCTCCCAATCGAAAAATCGAATCAATCAAACAATTACCCTTATTCCCAGCTCCTCCAATTGCTTCAACTTGATCCCGTCCGGCGCGTCGATCATCATGTCGCGACCCTGGTTGTTTTTTGGGAAAGCGATGAAGTCACGGATGGAGTTTGCGCCATTCATAACTGCATTGAGCCGGTCGAAGCCGAACGCAATACCGCCGTGCGGGGGTGCGCCGTATTCAAACGCGCCAAGCAAGAAGCCAAACTGGGCTTCCGCCTCTTCGGGCGTGAACCCAAGGAGTTTGAAATTACGGGCCTGCAGATCGCGGTCGTGGATACGAATAGAACCGCCACCGATCTCTACACCGTTGATTACCAAATCATACGCATCGGCGCGCATAGATTTGAGCGTATTGCGGTCGTCGCTTTCCATTTTGACAATGTCGCCGGGTTTGGGCGAAGTGAAGGGGTGGTGCATCGCGAAAAAGCGGTTTTCGTCTTCGTCCCATTCAAGCAGCGGGAAATCTACGACCCAAAGTGGTTTGAAATCGTCGCCTTTACGCAGTCCGAGTCGGGTACCCATTTCAAGCCGGAGTTCGCTGAGTTGTTTGCGTGTTTTTTCATCTTCGCCGCAGATCAGGAAGAGCAGGTCGCCGGGTTTAGCACCGCAGCGTTCGGCCCAGACTTTTAAGTCATCCGGGCTGTAAAATTTATCCACACTCGATTTTGGCGTTCCGTCGGCCTCAATTCTGACATAAACCAGGCCTTTTGCGCCGATTTGTGGGCGTTTCACCCATTCCGTCAGTTCGTCAATTTGTTTACGCGAATACTCGGCACAGCCAGGCGCACAAATGGCAATGACAGATTCAGCACCGTCAAAAACGGGGAAACCTGCTGGTACAAAATTTACACCGCTTCCAAATTCCGCGTCGGCAGGCGATTTTAAGTCTACGAAATCCATCCCAAAACGCAGGTCGGGTTTGTCGGAGCCAAAACGACGCATGGCCTCATCGTAGGTCATGCGCGGGAAATCTCCGAGCGTGATGCCCAGCGCTTGATGAAACAAATATTTGGTCAAACCCTCAAAAGTGTTGAGGATATCTTCCTGGTGCACGAACGACATTTCACAGTCGATCTGGGTAAATTCCGGCTGACGGTCAGCGCGTAAGTCTTCATCGCGGAAGCATTTTACGATCTGGAAATATTTGTCAAAACCGGCCACCATCAGGATCTGCTTGAAGGTTTGTGGGCTTTGTGGAAGGGCATAAAATTGCCCTTTGTTCATGCGACTGGGCACCACAAAGTCGCGCGCTCCTTCGGGGGTGGACTTTATAAGATTGGGGGTTTCTACTTCGATAAAACCTTCCCGGGCAAGGTATTTTCGCGTTTCAATCGCGAGATTGGAGCGAAAAATCAGGTTTTTCTGCACTGCGTTGCGGCGCAAATCGAGGTATCGGTATTTCATTCGGAGGTCGTCACCGCCGTCGGTATCGTCCTGAATGGTAAAGGGCGGCGTCTTGGAAGCGTTGAGGATCTTCAGCGCGGAAACCTTGATCTCGATCTCCCCGGTTGGGATTTTTGTCGTCTTTGAAGCCCGTTCAATGACGGTACCCGTGGCTTGAAGCACGAACTCGCGTCCAACAGAACGGGCGGTTTCAAAAAGTTCTTTCGAGGTGTAATTCTCATCGAGCACCAGCTGCGTGATGCCGTAACGGTCGCGCAGGTCGATCCAGAGCAGAGCGCCTTTGTCGCGCACGATGGCCGACCAGCCGCTGAGGGTTACTTCCTTGTTTATGTCGGAGATGCGGAGTTCCCCGCAGGTATGGGTACGATACATTTGTGACTGTTGACTGTTGACCGTTGACTATTGGCCGTTGGCTGTTGACCGTTGGCTGTTTACTATTGACCGTTGGCTATTGACTTAAGGAAAGTTGGGTACTTATGGCCAACGCTTCATACAGTCAACGGTCAAAAGCCAACGGTCAATAGTCAAACGAGGCGCAAAAGTACGCGAATGTTAGGATAAAAACGGTGCGGGGTAAAAGGTAATTGGATGAAAACCGAAGCGGCGACCTTGTTTTGGAAAGGTCGCCGCTTTGGGAAAAGTACTATTTGTGCACTATGATCAACCAGGCAGTTCATGTTTCACGCAGATGTTACACAGATAATAGACACAGTTGTCACGCAGAAATAAATCTGCCTAAGATTTGCGCGAAACATCTGCTTGAAACATCTGTTTAACATCTGCGCGAAAAATCCGCGAGAAAAACTCACTTCGCTCCAATCCTTTCTCCTGTTTCATCCTCCTTTTCCATCCGTTTGAACGCCTCCAGGCCACAATCCAGGAAGGCTTTA
>JAUSMG010000214.1 GCA_030645295.1 Saprospiraceae bacterium
CAACTCTAAAATCCAACTTGCCAAACGACGAGCTAGAGGTTACCGGAACAAAGACAACTTTATGAACATGATCCTTTTCACTTGCGGCAAACTCAACTTTAAGCACTCACCCATATAAAGTCACGAAGAGCCTCTTTCATATTACTATTTGAATGGACAAGCATCGTACCAAGTTCATGCAAGGTAAAAAATGTTTAATAGAAATCATCCTATTTATCATCTGCTGAATTCCGGGCTTGCATGATGCCCAGATTTTTTATCACCTATAACTGCTTTGGACTATTTTACTGCCAAGGCTACCCACCGCAGCAAGCCTATTGATTTTAAGGGCTTTTTAATCTGAATTAAGGCCTTTTGGATAGCTTATTGACGGTTCTTTGTACAGCATGCGCATATCGCGCTTATTGTTGAAACAACAAGAACATCTCATGTACAGAATAATCTTTTTTGGCTTCGCCACGCTGTTTTTTATGGGCAAAACAATTGCTCAAACGCCCATAGACAGCCTTCAATCCGTTTTACTCAAAGAGCTCAGCATCCGAACCCAACGCCCTTCGATAGAACGCCTCCCACAAATAAGCGGCACTTACCTCTGGTCCGGCAAAAAAAGCGAGGTAATCAGCCTTGAAAATATAGACGCCAACGTTGCTGAAAAAACGCCCCGGCAAATTTTTGCCAAGATCCCAGGCGTCTTCGTGTACGACATGGATGGCACCGGCAACCAAACCAATATTTCCACCCGCGGCCTCGACCCGCACAGGGGCTGGGAGTTCAATATCCGCGCAAACGGGATCATGACGAACTCCGACATCTACGGCTATCCGGCCAGCCATTTTAGTCTGCCAATGGAAGCCATTGGGCGCATCGAACTGGTGCGTGGAACAGGGGCTTTACAATATGGTGCTCAGTTTGGAGGGATGCTCAATTACGTGCTGAAAACACCCGATACCACCAAAGCCATTGGTCTGGAAAGTATCAATTCTGTGGGTTCTTATGGGCTTTTGAGCACTTACAACGCCATCGGGGGCAAAGTTGGCAAACTTCAATACTACGCTTATTACAGCAAGCGCATATCGGACGGTTATCGGGATAACAGCGAATCAGACTACGATGGACAAGGGGCAATGCTCAAATATTCACCAACGGAAAATTTCGCCCTGAAAGCTGAATTGCTCCGCTCCAACTACACTTATCAGATTCCTGGCCCGCTTACGGATGAAATGTTTGAGGCTGACCCACGGCAATCTACCCGGGCGCGCAATTATTTCAATCCGGAGATCTATGTCCCCTCCTTGTCGGCGGAGTGGAAGATCAGTCCACGCACGCGCCTGAGTTGGACGGCCTCCTCTATTTTGGGCGAACGTCGCAGCGTTCAATTTGACCGCACCGCCAATATTGTGGATGCTGTTAATCCCGGCACACTCACTTATGCCGGGCGGCAGGTAGACATTGATGTTTTCAATAGTTTTAATACAGAATTGCGCCTGTTACAGGAGTATGCTCTATTCGGACAAAATTCTATCGTAGCGGTCGGAATTCAGTATATCAACAATGACCTCAACCGCATGCAGCAGGGAAAAGGTAGCACCGGCACTGATTTTGACCTGACAATCGATCCCAGTGGCTGGGGTCGCGATTTGCATTTAAAAAGTCAGAATATCGCCTTTTCGGTAGAAAACAAGTTCCAATTCAGCCCAAAATTCTCGGTCAGCCCCGGTTTTCGCTATGAATCAGGCAATTCCAAATTGTCCGGCACGACCACCTATTACGACGACGACAAAGACCTGCCCAACACCATTCAGCGGAGATTCCCCCTATTGGGCGTCAACACCGAATATGCCTTCAGCAAACGCCAATCCATGTACGCCGGGTTTTCACAGGCTTACCGCCCGGTCATTTTTAAGGACATCATTCCGGGCAACGTGTATGAAAAAGTGGACAAGGACCTGAAAGATGCCTATGGTTACAACGCAGAATTGGGCTGGCGCGGCACCCGGAGTGGTTTCAAATGGGATGTAAGCGCGTTTGCGCTTCAATACAACCATCGCCTGGGCAATCTGGCACAATACGATGCCGATATTGACACTTTCGTCCTGTATCGCACCAATATTGGGGATTCCCGCACGTATGGGTTAGAAATGTTCGCAGAATATGGTTTCTATCTCGGCGAGGACGTATTTGCCAGTATTTTCAGTTCGACCTCCTATTTCAATTCGGAATATCTGGGCGACTCCATTCGCATCAACGGCAAGGAAAACCGCAGTATTAAGGGCAAAAAAGTAGAAAGTGTACCCACGTGGATCAGCCGAAATGGCTTGAACATCCGGTATAAAAAATTGAGCGCATCGCTGTTGTACAGTTACACCGCAGAGTCATTTGCTGATCCTTTGAATACCGTGGAGCCTTCTGCTACCGGCGCGGTTGGTCTGGTTCCTGCTTATGGATTACTGGATTTGAACGCCTCATACCGCTACCGCCATTTCATTGTTCGTTTCAATGTGAACAACCTGCTCAACGAGCATTACTTTACAAAACGTCCCACGTTTTATCCGGGCGCCGGTGTTTGGCCTTCCGATGGGCGGAGTGTGGTGGTGACGGTAGGAGTGAAGATTTGATTTCTCTTATACATTTTGGATTTACGATTTACGATTTTGGATTTACGATTTACGATTTACGATTTACGATTATTTTGATCCGAAGAAAGGATGAATCATGCCTATTTCGGATCAAAATAATCGTAAATCGTAAATCGTAAATCGTAAATCAACATCAGTGTCCGCAAACGCATTTCTGCTCATGGCAGGTGTGTTGCATCCCTGCGCCACTGGTTTGACTTCCGGGCTGCTCGAACCAGAATTTCGAGCGTTTTTTGTCATAATTCCCGATCTCATTCAGGGTTTCGGCTTCATACAAACGGCCGTTGACCATCACGAAGCGGATGCTTTCCGTGTTTTGAATATTCTCTAACGGGTTTTTGTCCAACACGATGAGATCAGCCAGTTTACCTGCGGAAAGGGAGCCAATTTCCTTGTCCATGCCCAGGTATTTTGCCCCATTGAGGGTAGCGCAACGCAGGGCCTGGAGGTTCGACATGCCGCCTTGCTGGATCATCCAAAGTTCCCAGTGTGCGCCGAGTCCGTTGAGTTGTCCGTGTGCGCCGAGGTTGATGTTGACGCCTGCATTTTGAAGCTTGGTACAAGATTTTGATACCAGAATATGGCCGTTCTGATATTCCTCTTCCGGCGCCATGGTGCGGTGGCGACTGCGTTCGTCCAGGATGTGTTTGGGGGTAAAATTCAGCAGGGGTTTCTTTTTCCAGACCTCTGAATTTTGGTACCACTGGTATTCACCGTTCAGGCCGCCGTAATTCACAATAAGAGTGGGTGTGTTGTGGGTTTTGGTCTTTCCCCATAGCGTTACTACATCGTTGTACAAGGGCGCAATCGGAATATTGTGTTCGATACCGGTATGACCATCAACCACTTGCGTGAGGTTATGGTGGAAAAATGAACCACCTTCCGGAACCACGAGCATATTCAATTCACGGGCTGCGGCAATGACCTGCTGGCGTTGTTCGCGGCGCGGCTGGTTGTAACTTTTGACCGAAAATGCTCCCCAGGCCTTGGTGCGGCGCAGGGTCGAACGCGCGTCGTCGAAAGAATTGATGGGCGCTTTGAAATCGCCGTCCGCGCCATAAAGGATCGTGCCGGTGGAGTACAAACGCGGCCCGACCATGCGTCCAGCTTTGAGCATTTCAGCGTTCGAAAAAGCCATCTCGGAATTCACAGAGGGATCGTGTTGGGTCGTTACGCCGTAGGCGAGTTGGGCGTAATATTCCCATTGTTTTTGTGGGTTAAGGCCGTATCGGAAATTGCCGGGGTGCGCGTGTACATCAATGATACCGGGCATGATGGTTTTGCCTTTACAGTCGATGATCTTTACCGGAGCAGCACGTTTTACCCGTTTGTTGCGGTATTCTGCCATGGGTTCTATGCTTTCGATCTTATTCTGGTAAACGACGATCGCTCCGGATTCGATGATCTTATCGCCTTCCATGGTGATGATTCTGGCATTTTCAAAAATGACCGTGCCTTCGGGTTTGTCAGCAGGCAGAGTTAAACCAATTTTCAGGCCCGTTTCTGGTAATGGCGGCAAGGAGTCTGGCGCGCCTGGCAAATAATTGAAACGATCTTTCAGGTCAACCGTAAAATATTCGTCGCCCAGCGTGTAGTGCAGTTTTTGAGCGTCGCCGCTCCAATGCAGGTTATAACCCGCGTCGCGACTCACTGCGGTTGCGGGAATGGCTTTGGTGTCGGCACTGAGGTCGAGGGTTTTGCCAATTTGTGGAAACGCGCAGATGGAAGTCTTGTGCAATTCAATAAATGCCAGCCATTTACCATCAGGCGAGACGGTAAAGGAGTGTGCGTATTTCGATTTGACGTGTACCTTTTCATCCTTTCCGTTGAGGTCGTAAGATCTCAGACTTTTGTCCAGAGCACCAAAAAGCGAGCCGCCGGTTTGCACAAAAATGCGTTGACCATCGGCGGAGAATCGAGGGTTTTCACCTCCATCCATTACGAATCTGGGAATATCCATCCCGCTTGCATCAGCGATATATATACCTGGCTTGGCCGTCATCGCCGGCCCCAGTTCATCGTCGCCATCCTGGATGCGAAACACGATTTGTTTGCCGTCGGGCGAAAAAGAGGGGCTGCGGTAAATGAGGTTTTTAAGTCCTCGGATCGTTGGAGACTTGGAAGTACCGAGAAATTGGATCCCGCCGCGTTTTTCATCGTTCCACGTGGTATAAATGAGGGTATTGCCATCGGGGGAGAAAGCGGGTTCTGCAGCCAGATTGTTTTCGTCTCCGGCAATTTTTTCCGGTTTTCCGTCCGGTAAATTTTTTCGGTACAAATATCCTGCGGCGTTGAAGATCAAGGTTTTGCCATCTTTTGAGGTAATGGCATTGCGCACCGCGTTTACCGAAAATTCTGGTTCATAGATATTGTTTTCAAACCTCAACGTTTCCGCCACCTTAGTTTTTACATTACAACTGAAAGGGATGTCGGTTACTGACTCCTGGACCGGTTTATTGTTTTTTTCATCCCAGCCAATCCCAATACGCTTGATCTTGCCGCCCGCCCAGATCAGGATAGCGCCTTTGTCGGGACCTACATCCAGAAAAGTAAACCCTGGATAACAACCGAATACCGTCCAGGCTTCTTGCTGGTCTTTGTCCAATCCGTCGTAAAAGGGGAATTCTTCACCCGTTTCGAGGTTGCGCAGGCAGAGTACAGATTTGGTGTAATCGCGGCGGACGAAAGCCAGCCAGCGGCCATTGTGGCTTAGTTGCGGGCGACAAGCCCCGCCAGCTCCACCCGTTACTTCTTCTATTTTTCCTTCCTGGCGGTCATACCGGCGCACTGCGAAGATCTGGGTGTTCGGATTCTTGTTGTACTGGAAAAAACCGCCGCCGTACATGTCCTCGCTGAAATAAATGTACCGTCCGTCGGGGCTGACGGCGGGTTCGTTTACGTCTTGCTGGTCGTTTTTACGTTTGGTCAGTTGAATGCCGCCACCGCCGCTGAGGTGGTACATCCAGAGTTCGCCGGCGCCAAGGGAACGCGTGGAAGTGAAGTGTTTTCGGGCTACAATGTACTCATTATCAATCCATTCGGCGTTGTTGAGCAGTTGGAAGTTTTCCTTTGTAATTTGTTTGGCATTGGAGCCGTCGGCATTCATGTACCAAATATTATCGCCACCACCTGCGTCGCTGGTGAAGGAAATTTTGTCGCCATCGGGCGAGAAACGCGGCTGCAGTTCCCAGGCCAAGCCCGAGCGAATGCAAGTAGCCGTGCCGCCAGTGATGGGCATCGTGTAAATATCGCCCAGCATGTCGAACACGATGGTTTTGCCGTCTGGGCTTATATCAAGACACATCCAGGTGCCTTCATTGGTCGTGAATTCAACGTCGCGGTAGGGCACGCCTCCCAGACTTGGGTTGGAGACCTCCCATTTGGGTTTTTCCTGTGAATGGAGGGGTAAATAAGCCAGGGTGAGCAGGAGTAATGCTGGTGTATATTTCATGCAAATGTTTGATTAAGGGCGCATAAATACAGCCTTTCCCGGACTTGAGGGGAAAGATAGACGAGCGGCAAGGCCACAGCCCTCAGCGGTCAAAATGGTTCCTGGAAATGGAGTTGAAAATCCTCGGCTTTTTCTCCGAAATTTGCGGGTCGAAGTAGATATTTAGATATTGGGATATTTAATGAGATATTGGGGTATTTGGATATTGATGACTTTACGTCGCGATTATCTCATGAAGTACATCCAAATATCCAAATATCCAAATATCCAAATATCCAAATATCCAAATATCCCAACATCCCAACATCCCAATATCTAAATATCCACTCCAGGATGCAAAAATTCTTCGCTTTTCTAAGGCAATTCATCAACTTCTTCCGCAGTCACGGCGACGACGACCGCAGTCTGATGGAGAAAATGCGCGATAAGTATCGGCTCGTTATCATGAACGACGATACGTTCGAGGAGGTGACGTCCATAAAACTCACGCCTTTGGCGGTGTATGTGGGGCTCAGTTCGCTTATTGTTGGCACCGCCATTTTGGTCACGATG
>JAUSMG010000229.1 GCA_030645295.1 Saprospiraceae bacterium
CCGCTGATAGGAGGCCAAATCCAACTCATGAAATGCCTCCAGTTGTTTCCAGGTACGCTGCCGCAAATAGTCGAGGCTGGGGGAAATGAGTGCTGGGTGACCTTTCACCAACACCGGTTGCATCAGGTTTTGAAAACGCGACATTTGAACTTCAACCAGTTTCCCCGTTTTGTCGTCCGCAAATTGAATGTGCGTATGGCTTACACTTGCGTGGGCTTCTTGTACCGCCGTAAGCCAGACATCGCCCAATGGATGCTCGCCCTTGAACAGACGGCGAATCTGAGAGAGGGACTGTCCTGGACCATGCTCGATTTTGGTTAAACCCGCCCATGCTTCAGATAAGTTTGAGCCCTCAGACGCGCCGCCTCCAATATACTGCGCCCTCATTTTCCAGCCTGTTGGGTTGAAAGGAAAATTGGGCGGATGGGGTGTTTCCTCCTCGGAAAAGACGCCATTTTGCCATTGCTCAAGTGCTGCTTTGGTGGTCCAACACGTTGATTCCCAGATCAGCAAGCGAATAGCAGACTCCAACAGAAGTGCTTGCAATTCAGGAGATTGTATGGTCAGAACAGGTTCGCCCGGCAGCAACAGGGTGCCTTCCGGAGCGGCATTTACGTGGGTACGCAACCGCAGTCGCTGCAGATGATTGAGAAAACTTTCCTGAAAAACCGAACGCCCCTTAGCATCCGTCACCTGTCCCAATCGCTGGATAATTTTTGGTTCAAACTTGAATCTGCGGATGTGCTCAGCAAGGAGCCCTGCTCCGCACGCAATGGAAAAAGGGGCATCTGTCTGACAGACGAGTTGAGCCGTGATTGGTTTGTTATACGTCCCCTTTAGCCACGATTCCTGCGCAGCAAAAAGTGGTTGAAGATCAGAAAGCCAGTCGTAGTTTGTCATTTTTACCCGCCGGAGCCTTGGCGAAGGAGGGTCATGGAGTTAAATTTTGTCATTTCGTCCATGACCCACTGACGAACAATGACTCCATTATTCCTATTTCGCCAAATAGGCAAAGAAGTTATAATTGACAGCAAAGTAAATCAAATCACCCTGAAGATCATCATTCTTTTTGCCAAAATCCAGGCCATTCCAGCCGAATTTTAATCGTATTCCGTGATAAGAGCCTTTTGGCAAGTTCCAGTTTTTGTAATTTTTTGTGAACAACTTTATATCGGCATTCACCGCGCCGGCAAAGTGGAATTCGGAGAAATTGAAGTCGTCGTAGTATTCAGGGAGTGGGTCTTCATCCTCGTCCGGGGTAGGGGGCTTCAATATGCCTACTCCGCCACCTATGCTTGGGAAAATGCGCAGTTTGGGGGTGTTCACGATATCGTAACCCATGCCGAGGCCTATGGTGAAAAAGCTGGTTGGATCAGCTTTGGGCCACACTTCGTTTCCAACGAACAGATCACGGGAGAGACTGGGGCCTCCTATGGAGCAGTCAAACAGGAAATTCCAGCGTTTTGTCCAGAAGTAAAAATCCAGATTGAGCATATAAGGTGTTCCCAGCGTACGCTCAATATCGCCCCTCCAATTACCAACCAGCAGTCCTCCGGACATTCCGAAGGCTTGTTTACTTGGTTTTAACAGGTTTGGTTTAACACTGCGTATAAATCCCAAAAATTGGGATGCCGGGTACCGGTTTTCAAAGGTTTGCAAGCGCTCCGCCCATTCTTCTTCATTGGTATTGAGCCTCAAAAGATATTCCAGTAAAAGGGTTGTAAAAGCTTTTTCCTCCTCATTCAAAAAGGCTTTCCGGATACTACTGAAAGCCTCGAACCGCCTTTCATTCATGGTAATATCAACCCATTCAAAGAGACTGTCCCTGGGCGCTTGTATCTTCCAGGCTTGCAAGTTCCGTTGGTTCCGGTCAAAAAGACTTACCTCTTCCAACAGCGTCCCGTAAGATTCCGTCCAGTAGTACAACAACCAGCGCTCATCCCAGATCAGCCCTGCATAATTTTCGTCCTCAAGTCTTGAAAGTGAATCCATCCAATGTCCAGCCCCAGCCTGGTCCTCCAATAAAAAAGAGGCGAGCAGCTCGCGACGGGAGCTGGCAATTTTTTCAAGTTTTAATTCAGGTTTAGACGTTGGCAAACTGTCCGTTTGGGCCAGCGCAATTATCGATATAAAGTTGAGAATCAGTAAAGTAGTAATTGTCTTCATACTATTAGATTGTTGGACGTTTCTCCTTCAAAAACACGGACAGCCGGACCGCTGAGCCAGATATTGGAGAAGCTACCATCTCCGTTTGCTTGGCCATTGATCACCAGATTACCACCTTTAGTTTGCATTCCGATAGCAAACCCCCCGATTTTACCGCCCTCGCTTAGGAATGTAGCGATCGCGGCAGCGGTGGCGCCGGTTCCGCAGGCATACGTTTCATCTTCCACGCCGCGCTCATAGGTTCTAATGGGGTATTGATTGTTATGGCAGGTATCCGCCACCAGATTCACATTTATTCCGTCTTTTTTCCAACGGTCAGAGTACCGCACCGCCCGTCCTTCTGTCACCATATTTAAACTGTCCAGATTTTTTACAAATCGGACATAATGGGGAGATCCGGTATTCAATATGTATGCGTCACCCTCCATTTCAACGTTTTTAACATCGTTCATTTTTAGGTTGATCGTTAATTCAGTCCCCAGTTGATCTCTGCTTGAGTGAATACTGGTCCCCTTTGGATAGCTGACACCTCCGATTTTCGCTTCATGTTCACCATCAATGGCCATAAAACGACAGTTTTGGTCTAC
>JAUSMG010000242.1 GCA_030645295.1 Saprospiraceae bacterium
CGTGGCCGATATCGTGCCCGATGGTCGACGCGGAGAAGCCCTGGGCACCCTCGGCATTTGTTTTAGCCTTGGCGCCAGCGCATCCCCGCCTTTGGGAAGCTGGTTGGCAAAACAGTTTGACATCAACGCCATGTTTTACGCTTCAGCGGCACTGGCAGTACTTTCAATGCTGATTTTGACCGGTTTGACGGAAACCCTTCACGAGAAACAACCGTTCCGCCTCTCCCTTTTAAAAGTTGGAAGGACTGACATCTTTGACCCTCTTGCGCTGCCGGCAGCCATCGTAATGATCTGTTGTTACATCAGTTATGGGGTTATCCTTACGCTGATTCCGGACCTGAGCGACAAGTTGGGGGTGGAAAATCGGGGGACTTTCTTCACCATATTTACGCTGGCAAGTGTTTCTACCCGGTTTTCTGCAGGAAAAATATCCGATCGATTGGGGAGGGTGCCTGTGTTAAAAGCTTCAGCCATTTTAATCGCCATAGCCATGATAGCATTTGCAGTTTCGGACTCAAAACCTATGCTCTACCTCGCATCGGTCTTATTCGGTCTGGGGAATGGCATTTTTTCACCGGCCATCAATGCCTGGACGGTGGATCTTGGCGACCCGGGCCGCAAAGGTCGCGCACTGGCGACCATGTATATTTCTTTGGAGATTGCCATTGGCGGCGGGGCATTGATCGCCGGCTGGTTCGCAGGCCATTTGGCCGGGGTATTTTATTTCGCGGCGGTAGCGAGTTTAATGGGCTGGGTTTATTTGATGTGGCGAAAATCCCCGCCCATGGCCTGCCCGGCCAGCCAACCGCCCGTCCAGGCTGCCTGAAAATTAAAGCCGCCAGTGATGGCATCAATGTCCAAAACCTCGCCTGCGAGGAAGAGGTTGGGGCAGATTTTGCTCTCAAAGGTCTTGAAATTCAACTCTTTAAGCGAAACGCCGCCGGCCGTCACGAATTCTTCTTTGAATGTACTTTTGCCTGTAATTTGAAATTGTGCAACCGCAATTTGGGCAGCTAAGGATTGCATCTCAGTCCTGCTTAAATCTGCCCATCGACGTTCGGGCGCGAGGTTTGCCGCTTCTACCAACCGTTGCCAAAGTCGGGATGGAAAATTCATTTGTGCATTGGCAGCCACGAGCTTTTTCCCGTTTTCTATTTTAATGCTATTCAGAAATTCCCCTGTGGCAATCGAATTTTTTTTTCCTAAAAAATTGATCTCCAGGGGAAATTTATACCCTATTTCATGCAATTCCCTTGCGCCCCAGGCCGAAATGCGCAGCACCGCCGGGCCGCTCAATCCCCAGTGCGTCACCAATAGCGGCCCCTCTGCGGACAACTTGGTGCCGGGAATGCTCAAAGCAGCCATTGGGACGGACACACCTGCCAGATCGCGCAGTCTGATATCTTTCGTGTTGAACGTAAACAACGAGGGCACCGGTGGAACTACCGTGTGTCCGAGTGCACGCAGCCAATCCCAGGCGTTGGTACTGCTGCCCGTGGCGAGCATGATCTTGTCAAAAATTTCGGAGCCGATAAGCCATCTGTTGCTGGCTTGGGTGGTTTCGCGCTCAATTTTCTCCACCCGCGTACTGGTTAAAACCCGGACGCCAGCCTGCTGCGCGGCGCGGGTAAGGCAATCTACAATGGTCTGAGAATCATCAGTAATGGGAAACATACGCCCGTCTGCTTCGATCTTGAGCCGCACACCCCGTTGCTCGAACCAGGCCACTGTTTGTTCCGGACCAAATTGCATAAATGGCCCCAGCAGCTCACGGCTTCCACGGGGGTAAAACTTCACCAGTTCCCGGGCATCGAAGCAGGCATTGGTGACGTTGCAGCGACCGCCACCGCTCACGCGCACTTTTTCGAGCACGGATTTTCCCCGTTCAAAAATGGTGACCCGGCAAGTGGGATTGGCTTCCGCGCAAGTGATGGCTGCGAAAAAACCTGCTGCTCCGCCGCCGATGATGGCAATGTTCATGATTTTATTGCCATGATTTGTCTGCTAGATTTGCGTTGACGGTTGCCAAGGGTGAAGAGCAGCCGACTCATGCAGCGGCAGATAAGCGTTGGCGGGCGCGCGCTTTAGCCAATCTGACAATGTGTTCAACCGCCATATACTTTTCCAATTCCTGTATTTAGGCGGGAGTGAGTTCGCCCTTTTTATTTTTCTTAAGCCACAAAATAACGACATTCCGCAATGCAATCTAAATTATTGCTGATTTGTTGCCTCTCGTCGCTTTTTTCCATGTAGTCTGATCGCCTTGGCCGCTTTAATCGGAATGGCCACGCATTTTTTTTCCATGTAGCCGAGCATTCTTTGCACGAGATCTTGGGCACTGGGATCAAGCTGAGCGAATTCTTTGCCGAATACCTCATTGATCGCACGGTCCTTCACGGCTTTCACCTCCGCTGGAATATGGGCCATGGAACGCTCTGCCTGGCGTTCGTGCCAGCGTTCGCGGAATTGCAAGATCCGGGCTTGTATCAGTCCGGCGGCATGGTCGCGTTCTTGTTCGCGGTAAGCAAGATTTTCGTTGGCGGTTTCTTTAAGACTTTCAATTTCAATGTATTGCATGGGAAAACCCGTTACAGTTTCCCGGTCTACATTGTGCGGAATGGAGAGATCTACCACTATTTTCTTCCCGGATTCATTCGCCAATAGTTCGCGGTAAAGTGCGGGATCAATGATGGCTTGTGTGGCGCCGGTGCAAACGATGAGCGCATCAAATCCTTCGGAATAGAAGGCCAGTTCGTCTAAGGAGAAAGCGCGCCAACCGTTGGCTTGAGCAAGTGATCTGGCCTTCTCAAAAGTCCGGTTAAAGACCGTGACCCTGGTAAATTTAGATTTTACCAAAAACTTGGCAAACAACGCATTGGTTTCGCCTGCGCCGATCATCAAGATCCGCGCCTCCGGGCGAAGACCTGTTTTCAACATCTCGCCAAATGCGAGTGCAACGACAGAAAGCGCCCGGCGACCAATCCCGGTGTGCGTGTAAATTTCTTTTGCGGTCTCGATCGTGAAACCCATTAACAGGCGAAGGTGGTCGCCGGTAAGGTTCCATTCGCGACTTTGGTCGTAGGCCAGTCGAAGTTGGCGGATGATCTCGCGCTCGCCTACTACGAGGCTATCCATCGAGGCGGCCACTTCGAGCAAGTGCGTCACCGCTGCTGCGCCCTGCAACAAGCGCATTTGAGCGGAGGTTTTTTGAGCCACCAATTCGGATAAATCTGGCCGAAGCGCGGAAAGCATTTGCGCTGCAATATTTTGATTTACAGTGTTTTGTGTATAAAAAACGTAGGTGACGCGGTTGCAGGTAGCGAGATAAAACAATTCCTCCCAGCCCATCCCGGCTTTCAGGCTTTGAAGGGCAAAATCTGTATTTTCACTGGGTGCGATGGCATGGGCGAGCGTGTCAAGCGTCGCGTCGCGATGGGTCAGGGTGAGAATGTGATAACCGTCAAGCATGATAGAAGAAACCGGTTCTTGAGCAAAAAGCGTGACAAAAGTAACGTTAGGGTTTTCGGGCACTGTCATGCCTTTGTAAAGGGCGGAGATTGGGTGGAAATTTGGAAAACATCTACATAGAAGATGGTCTGTAAAGGATGGTGTAATCTTGCACTCCAAACTTTGACCTATCTTTGTAGGACTAAACACACCGTTCATGATCGCTTTGTTCGGCTTGCCAAATCCCGTGCTCGGCTGAGAATTGCTCAACATCAAGCATGAGCCGTAATATACCTGATACCTTCCCATGCACCTATTCAAACACACTTTAGTACTATTTTTTTTCACCAATCTACTCCCCGCCCAAACCACCTATCTCTACTGCGGCCGCATACTCCCCATCAGCGGAGATGAGATCCTGAACGCCACCATCGTTGTAGAAGGCAACAAAATTGCCCGCATTGTGCCCGGTTTTTCGCGAATCCCCACGGGTGCAGAAGTTATTGATCTGAAAAACAAAACGGTGCTCCCAGGGCTGATCGACTGTCATGTTCACCTCGAATGGGAGCAAAGCCGCAGTTCTTACACCGAACGATACACGCTCAATCCCGCTGATATTGCTTACCGCGCCGCAGTGTACGCCCGCAGAACGCTCGATATCGGGTTCACTACCGTGCGCGACCTGGGCGGCACCGGAGTCAATATTGCACTGCGCAACGCCATCAACTCAGGCTGGGCCCTTGGACCCCGTATCGTCACAGTGGGTCGTGCACTCAGCATCACAGGCGGACACGGGGACGGCACCACCGGCGCAAAATGGGATCTTTTCGACCCGCCCGGACCCGAAATGGGCATGGCAGACGGCTCCGACGAATGCCGGGCTGCCGTGCGGGAACAAATAAAACTTGGCGCCGACTGCATCAAAGTCTGCGCCACCGGCGGGGTGCTTTCGCTCGCCCGAGACGGCACCTTACCCCATTATGCGGAAGACGAACTCTCCACCATCGTGAAAACAGCCCGCGACCTCGGTGTGACGGTGGCCGCCCACGCGCACGGCGACGAGGGCATGCGCCGCGCCGTAGAAGCCGGGGTGGTAAGCATCGAACACGGCACCTTTATGAGCGATGCCACGATGGAGGCCATGATCAAGCACGGTACCTGGCTCATTCCAACCCTCACTGCAGGACAGGCCGTAAGCGACAGCGCGCTATATGCCAAAGGTTTTTTCCCCGAAGTTGTG
The DNA here is from genome assembly GCA_030645295.1 of Saprospiraceae bacterium. Lineage (GTDB taxonomy): Bacteria > Bacteroidota > Bacteroidia > Chitinophagales > Saprospiraceae > M3007. The sequence continues at coordinate 4,688 of JAUSMG010000242.1, forward strand.
CGCAAAAAAGCCATCGAGATCTGTCCACAACTCAAAGCGACGGCAGGTAAAGCCTATAAAAAAGGGGTGAAAATTGCGTTTGGCACCGACTCCGGCGTTTCACCCCACGGCAAAAACAACCTGGAGTTCGGTCTCCTGGCCGAGGCTGGCATGAAAAATGCCGACATCCTCCGCGCGGCTACCCTGGATGCGGCCACGCTCTTGCGCATGAACGACCGCATCGGCTCCATCGAAGTGGGAAAACTGGCAGACATCATGGCCGTGGAAGGCAACCCGATGGAGGATATTCGGGCCATGCTGAAAGTTGTGTTTGTGATGAAAGATGGGAAGGTCCATCGGCAGTAAGGTTGAAAAGCGGGGTTGTAAGTCCCTTGCAAAGGCGGAAGTCCATTGTCCAAAGTCCAACATCCAAAGTCCATTGTCCAAAGTCCAAAGTCCAATGTCAAAAAATAAAACCATCCTGATCACCGGCGGCGCCGGCTTCATAGGCTCCCACCTCGTCCGGCATTTTGTGCAGAAATATCCTGATTACAAAATTGTCAACCTCGACGCGCTCACCTACGCTGGCAACCTCGAAAACCTGCGCGACGTGGAACATTTACCCAATTACGTCTTTGAAAAAGGCGACATCACCGACAGTGCTGAACTCAAAAGGATCTTTGAAAAACACCGCCCGGTCGGCGTCATTCACCTTGCGGCGGAAAGCCATGTGGACCGCTCCATCTCCAACCCAATGGCGTTTGTGGAAACCAACGTGATGGGCACGGTGAACCTGCTCAATACTGTCCGAAATCTTTGGGGAAATGATCTGGCAGGCAAGCGTTTTTACCATGTCAGTACCGATGAAGTGTACGGCTCGCTTGGGGAGGAGGGCTTTTTCACCGAAGAAACCCGCTACGATCCGCGCTCGCCATATTCTGCCTCAAAAGCCGCCAGCGACCACTTTGTGCGGGCTTATTTTCATACTTACGGACTGCCGGTCGTGATCTCCAATTGCAGCAACAACTATGGCCCAAATCATTTTCCGGAGAAACTTATTCCGCTGGTAATCAAGAATATAAAAGAGGAAAAGCCCCTTCCAGTTTATGGCGATGGGAAGTACACCCGCGACTGGCTTTGGGTAAAAGACCATGCGGAGGCCATTGACACGATCTTCCATGGAGGCCGCTCAGGCGAGACCTACAACATCGGTGGCAACAACGAATGGAAGAACATTGACCTTGTGGAAACCCTATGCGACATCATGGACGAGCTCCTGGGTCGTGAACCCCGTGCTTCCCGCCGACTTATCACGTTTGTGAAAGACCGGCCCGGCCACGACCGCCGCTACGCCATTGATGCTTCCAAATTAAAAAACGAGTTGGGCTGGCAGCCCTCTATCCGCGCCGAAGAAGGATTCCGCGAAACCGCAAAATGGTATCTGGAAAACGAAGAATGGCTCCTACGCGTGGCTTCGGGCGAGTACAAGCAGTACTATGAGCAGCAGTACGGCGAATGAACATTTAGCCTTGTACAATCTCCCCGTTTATCAGAATTTCCAAATTCCGGGTCTTTGAAGTGGTTGGGTCAAAGATCTGATCCCCATCTGGAGAGCTGCCCTCTCCAATCGTGATTTCCCATTCATCATTGATGATTGCAACAGCGCGGGTCACGATGCCATCTTTTACGGTGGTACCCGCGATTACCGCTTTGCTGATCAGCTCTCCTTTCTCGTTGAAGGTGGCGAGCACATATTCATAGTTCAAGAGTTCGGCTTTCCACCAGACCAGCGCGATGAATTGCGCGGTATCGTCGATGGAAAAACAAGGAACGTATTCAGTAAACTCGTCGTCGGCCGCGACCTCCTCTGTCGGGTGAATGAACTGCGCGATCATAGCATCCGAAAGCGGTTCATTTTCGGTGCCGAAAGTATGGTGCGTGTCCTCGCCGAGTGTAACGGGCATAGGCAAGGGAGGGAATTTGGCGAGGAAATCGTGGAAATAAAATTTTTTCATGGTATTGATCGTCATTGAGGTCGTTTGGTCATTGGGGGTCATTTGGGGTCATTGGGGTCATTTTCTGATAAACGCCTCAAAATCAGCCAATTGCTCCCCTTTTAGTACCCGGGGAATTTTGGCCTGGCCGTTGAGTTTGCCGCGTTGGCTCAGCCAGTCAAGAAATACCTGATTGGGGAGCATTTGGGCACGTACCGTGCGAAGGGCATAGCGACGTTCCACAGCATAGTCTTCGTTCAGACGGCAGAGTTCTTCGTCGAGCGCATGCACCAGGATTTCACCGGTAAGTGATTGATTTTCAGCAGAAAGATACCATTGATGCGTCCAAAAAGTAC
>JAUSMG010000255.1 GCA_030645295.1 Saprospiraceae bacterium
ACCAATGCCCCGCCCAGGTGTGCAAAGTGGGCAATGCCTGTTGAAAAGCCGCCAACGCCATAAAACAATTCCGCAGCAGCCATAATGGGTACAAAATACTTGGCTTTCATAGCAATGGGCGGAAAAAGCAACCGAATTTCCATATTGGGGAAATTCAGCGCAAAGGCCACCATGATGCCAAAAACAGCTCCTGAAGCGCCCAGCATAGCGCCATTCCAGGTAGTAGGGTCAATGCCCATTTTATCCAGTTCCCACCATTGTACGCCCATGTGGATGGCCCAGGCGCCCAGACCGCAACTGAGGTAGTAAAACAAAAATCGCTGGTGTCCCCAAACCATTTCTACCATAGTACCAAACCAATATACCCCCAACATGTTGAATAGCAGGTGCATAAGACCTCCATGCATGAACATGTGTGTGGCGATCTGGAATGGCTCAAAATGGGGCGAACCGGGTAAAAACGATGCAAGCGCCATACGCCCCATCACGTCGTAATCATTGGTTTCGGGGTTGAATACCGGTTCGCCCAGAATCAGGTACGAACCTATGAAAAAAACGATGTTGATGAGAATAAGTTGGCCGGCGACGCCGCGAAACGGTATGTTGAAAAAGGAGTTGGACATAGATGCTGATTAGCTGAACTGTTTTTGGAGTTCTTCCAGATCAAATTGAATAAAACATTTGCGTCCCGATGGACTGTTGTAGGGCACGGAACAGGCAAAAAGCCGATCCACCAGATCCTGCATTTCCTGGGGCGTAAGCGATTGCCCCCGGCGCAGGGCCGCATTTCGCGCCATTGAACGGGCGAGGTTGTCGCGGGTGCCCAGTTGAAGTTCGAGATTGCCCTTGTATTGGGACAATACTTTCTCCAGCAGGATCTCCTCTGAAATTCCGCCGCCAAGATCGGCTGGCGATCCGTGGATCGCAAAGGTATTGCCGCCAAATTCGGCGATCTCAAACCCAAGCAAATTCACTTCTTCTAAAATATCGCGCAGCAAAGCAGCATCGGCAGCAGAAAGCTCGATTGTTTTCGGGAAAAGCGCTTTTTGTGTTGCAATGGGGTGGTTCTCAAGGGCGGACAAGTAACGTTCGTAAAGCACACGCTCACTGGCGGCCTGTTGATCAATGAGTAAAAAACCCGACTTCAGGTGACTCACAATGTACTGACCATGAATCTGATAGGGCTCGCGCTGGCCTTTTGAAAAGGTCTCTGAAGCATCGTCCATTTCCAGCACTTCTACTTTACCCGCCATAGCCACAGGCGACGGCGGGTGGTCCAATTCAGACGCCGTTTTTTCGCCAAAAAGCTGTAGTCCCTCGTAGAGTTTTTGCCAGTGTTCCAGATTGCTGGCATGGCGGGCAGCGTCCTCTCCCGGTTCCGGGCGTGGAGGGCGGTAGCTGCCAACCGAATCCGCTTCCCGTTCTGGCCGCAGCACAGTCAGCGGCGCCAGTCGTTGTTGAAAGGCCGGCTCCTGTTCAAAATCCAGGGTCGGGGTCACATTGTGGCTGCCCAGCGCATGGCGAACGGCCACTTTCAGGAAATTATACACCAGGCGTTCGTCATCAAACTTGATCTCCTGCTTGGTGGGGTGTACGTTGATGTCTACACTTGCCGGATCAATGTCGAGGAAAAGCACATAGAGCGGGTACGTATCGGCGGGCAGCAGGTCTTCGTAGGCCCCCATCACGGCATGGTGGAGGTAATTGCTGCGGATGAAGCGTTTATTGACAAAAAACAGTTGTTCTCCGCGCGATTTTTTGAAATAATCGGGTTTTCCAACAAAACCACTGATGTGCAGAATGTCTGTTTCCTGATCCGCCGGCACGAGTTTTTTATTGACGGCTTCACCGAAGATCTTGACCACCCGCTGGCGTAAATTTCCTGCCGGGAGGTGAAAAATCTCCGAATCGTTTTGGTGCAGAGAGAAGAAGACATCCGGATTTGCCATCGCCACACGCTGGAATTCATCCATGATGTGGCGGGTCTCCACGGGATCGGCCTTTAGAAAATTCCGCCGGGCGGGCACGGTGTAAAACAGGTTTTTGACAGAAATGCTGGTACCCTGCGGCGCCTGGCAGGCTTCCTGCACTTTCACGGTCGTGTCTTCCACCACAATGCGGGTGCCGAGCTCGTCGGTGGCGCGTCGGGTGCGCATTTCCACCTGGGCCACCGCTGCGATGGAGGCCAATGCTTCGCCCCGAAACCCCATGGTATTCAGGGCAAACAGGTCTTTTGCTTCTCGGATCTTGGAAGTAGCGTGACGTTCAAAACTCATTCGGGCATCGGTCTCGGACATGCCACATCCGTTGTCAATGACCTGAATAAGGGTTTTACCCGCGTCGCGTACAATGAGTTGGATCCTGGTAGCGCCCGCATCCACCGCATTTTCGAGCAGCTCTTTCGCCACAGAGGCGGGGCGCTGCACTACCTCTCCCGCAGCGATCTGGTTCGCTACACTATCGGGCAATAATTGGATCACGTCGGACATAGGGAGCAAAGATAGGAACGATTGAATCGATTGGTTCGATTGGTTCGATTGAATCGATTGGTTCGATTGATTCGATTGAATCGATTGGTTCGATTTTTCGATTGCCCGCATTTTTGTCATTCGGTTGGTGCCCATTAACTTTGAGTAGGTGGTTGTTAATGATTTTCAGCCTGCATGTTTAAGGTAGTGTTCACAGAACTGAGTCAACATATTATGAAGGTATGCTAACCCCCCCCAATCAAAACAATCAAATCAATCGAAAAATCGAATCAATCGAATCAATCATTTCACTACACTCACCCGAGCACCATCCACTAGGTTCAACTGCCCTGTGAGCACCACTTGTTCGCCTTGGCTGATTCCTGAGGTCACTTCTACCTTATCACCATAAATCCCGCCCAATCTGATGGTGCGAAGTACGGCAATGGAATCGCCTTGTACCACATAGATCTTGGGCTCTTGGAGGCTTCCGGCAATGACCTTACGCGGCAGGGTGAGGCCCTGTCGATTGGCATTGAAAGTGAATTTAGCCTTGGCGTGCATGCCGCCGCGTAGTGGGTTCCCGTCGGGGTTAATTACTTCTATTTCAACATCATAGGTAAAAGCATTGTCGGCCCGGAGCCCGATATTAGTCACTCTCCCAGCAATGTTCAGGTTAGGGAAAACATCGGCGGTAACACTGACCCTTTGCCCTTTTTTAACATTCAAAACGTCGCGCTCGGTCACTTTCACCATGAGGAAAAGTTTTTCAAGATTGGTCATTTGTGCAACCTGAATGCCAGGGCCGATCACGCTGCCCCGCTCGATAAATCGCATGCCCAGTGTGCCGGTCATAGGCGCCTTGATGCTCGTATTGGCGATCTGTTTTTTCAGACCCTTTTCTTTGGCTTCAGCGGTGAGGATGCCGAGGTCAATGTCCTCGATCTTGTTTTTGGGTGCGGCTTCACCTTCGATGAGGTTGGTGAGGCGCTCTTTGTCTTTGCGGAGTTTCGCAAGGTTGCCTTGTGTGGCTTCAAGTTCGATGCGCAGCAGTTCATCGTCCACTTTGGCGATGATCTCACCTTCCTTCAGCCATTCACCTTTATTTTTGTACGTTTCCAGTACACGGCCAGCAGTTTCGGAGATGACAAACATTTCCTTAAAAGGCAGGAAAATGCCGTCGGCTTCGAGGTGATTGGCGAGGGTCTCCATTTTGGGCTGGACCACATCTACCGGCACAAAAGCCCGGGTCATTTTTGAGAGCTCGGCTTCTTGTTCGAGTTGTTTTTTATTGGAATATAATTTCCAGGTGGCAAAAGCCACCGCAAGGAGCAAGAGGAGCCAGAGTAGGGAGCGATTTTTCAAAACGAAAATTTAAATGTGGTCATTAGAGTCATTGAGTCATTAGGGTCATTGAAGTCATTGGGTCATTGACTATGTGTTCAATGAAGTTTGGTGCAAAATTTTGCGAGGGTCAAAGGTAGCAAAAGCCCAATCTCTAAAATCTCCCCTTTGTACTGGTCGTTCATTACTTAGTTTTGCGCTCCAAAATGACCCCAATGACGAAATGACCCTATGACCCCAATGACGAAAAGAGCCAATGACCCCAATGACCCAATGACTTCAATGACAAAATAACTCAATGGCCATAATAATTAAAGCATCCCGCGTCGCCCACCTCACCGATGCCCGATATTTTGCCGCAAAAGAGGTTGATTATCTGGGCTTTAACCTCGAGGAAGGCACGGAGGGTTACCTCGATCCGATGTACATGAAAGCCATCCGGGAATGGGTGGAAGGCCCTAAAATTGTAGGAGAATTCAGTCGCATGCCCATTCAGGTGGTGCGTGAAGCTGCGGAATTTTTTGGCCTGAATGCGGTGCAGGTGTCTGCCCAAAACCACGGCGCCAATTTGGCGGAACTGGGGGGACTGGAGGTTATAGTAGAGATCGAAGTAGGGGAACAAGGGCTGCCATTTTCAAAATCGGAGTTGCTGGCGTTTGTACCGTATTCGGATCTGTTTCTATTCAACTTTTCTCAGGTAAAGATTTCATTATCAACACTATATCCGGAAATATCATTTTGGCGGGAATTGTTTGCAATGCGTCCTTCGTTGTTGCAGGCTGATATTCCAGCGAGTGATTGGCCAGAAATATTAAAACAGCTGGGCCTCGCCGGACTGAGCCTGGTGGGTGGTGAAGAAGAGCAGGTAGGGGTAAAATCTTATGACCAGATCGACGATATTTTTGAATCCATAGGAAGAGTCTAGCCCAAGCGTTCTGTCACAAGTCAACAGTCAAAAGCCAACGGTCAACAGTCAATAGTCAACGGTCAAAAGCCAACAGTCGCCCATGCTAAACATCATCACCTACAACGTCAACGGCATCCGATCCGCCATTTCCAAGGGTTTTTGGGAATGGCTGGAAAAAGAAAGTCCCGACATCATTTGCCTACAGGAGATCAAAGCCCTTCAAAGCGATGTGCCCTTGCTGGAACTGGAGGCTTTGGGCTACCAACACCATTGGTTTTCAGCCGAAAAAAAGGGCTACAGTGGCGTAGCGACTTTTTCCAAAAAAGCCCCTACCCACGTGGCACAAGGTTGCGGAATGCCCGGCTATGACGGCGAAGGTCGTATCCTCCGCACCGATTTTGGCGATTGGACGCTGCTGAATTGTTACTTTCCGTCCGGCACCACGGGCGATGTGCGGCAGGATTTCAAAATGAAATTTCTGGACTATTTTTCCGGATGGGTGGAAGCCTTAAAAAAGGAACGTCCCAAACTTATCATCGTCGGCGATTACAACATTGCGCATCAGGAAATAGACATCCACGACCCCAAAGGCAACAAAAACAGTTCGGGCTTTTTACCAGAAGAACGGGCCTGGATGACGAATTGGCTGGCGAGCGGTTTTACCGACGCTTTCCGATACAAGAACCCGGATATGAAGGAATACAGCTGGTGGAGTTTTCGGGCCGGATCGCGGGGCAACAACAAGGGGTGGCGCATTGATTACCAAGCGGTAACGGACAATTTGAAGGACAAGATCAGCTACGCCCGACAACTCAATGATGTGGTACATTCGGATCATTGTCCAGTTAAGATGTTGATTGATTTATAAATAGTCATCAAATAACCTTTTAAAAATTCTGCCATGAAGCGACTGTTTTTTGCACTTCTTTTCGCTTTTCCTTTCTTTGTTTTCCAGATAAAGGGACAAAACTCAAAAAAGGAATGGGTGTTTGCTCATCAGGAAAACAAAATCGAAAGGAAGGTTCGGCAAGGGCAAAACATCACAGTTAAGTGGCAAGGATTGAGTGGAATATTCACTGCGAAAGGGAAGCTAGTCGATATCACTAATGACTCCCTTAAACTTCAGATAAAGCGCCAAACGACAAGTGTTGCCAAGCATAACATTACAGAAATAAAAACGAAAAGAAAGGCCAATTTTGTGGAAGTGATTCTGGCCGGTTTGCTAATTGTTGTAGGCGCCATTTTAGCGGTTGCAAGTTTATTTGCCTGGTTAGCATTATTTACGTTTGAAGACTCGGATCAGAAACAAGTACAACCAATATTCTTTCTTGGTGCAGGAATGCTAGCCCTCGGATTGTTTTTTTCCTCTTTATCCACACAAAATCGAAGTGTTCGAATTCCTTTTGGAAAACATTGGTCAGTGCAAGAATTGCCCACCCAAATAAATAAAATGCCTTGATATTTAGGTCTTGTGAAACCTTGCCTCCAAAATTTGGTTTGGGGTTTTGCAACCGCGCCTAACGGTTTTACATTTTAAATTTTCCTGTTTTACATTTTGCGGTTTAATCTATTCCGGTTCTAATGGCCGACACTCAAAAATTCAATTTCTCCCTATTCCGCCAGGTGATGCGCATGGTAAAACCCTACCAACGGGTTTTCTGGCTCACCGTGGGGCTAACGCTCATACTTTCGCCGCTAGCAGTGCTGCGTCCCAAGCTCATCGAAAAAATGGTGGACGACTACATCCTTCCCGGCGATGTAAGTGGCCTGACCATGATGGCTTGTG
>JAUSMG010000338.1 GCA_030645295.1 Saprospiraceae bacterium
CAAAAGAAAAGCCTTCGGCATCGGGTTCTTCGCTACGCTCAGAATGAGACAATTGTTTGGTATGCGTCGCAAACGCTCAGCGGTAAGGTGTGAGTGACCAAATGCAGCGCCCTACTTGGACATTGGACATTCCTTGTTGGATATTGGACATTACTTCAGCGTCTTATCCAGCCACCCAAAATACTCCTTTTGCCACACCATCGAATTCTGTGGTTTGCTCATCCAGTGGCCTTCGTCGGGGAAACTCAGGAAACGAGAAGGGATGCCTTTCAACTGCGCGGCTTGAAACGCCTGCATTCCTTCGCCAAAAGGCACACGAAAATCCAACTCGTTGTGGATCACCAAAATAGGGGTATCCCAATTTTGCACAAAGCGGTGCGGACTGTCGTTCAAATACATTTTTGGCGTGTTTTTTTGCCAGTAAGCCCCTTCAAAATCGTGGTGCGGGAACCATAACTCCTCGGTAGTGCCATAGAAACTTTCCAGGTTGAAAAGCCCGCAGTGGGAGATGAAGGTTTTGAATCGTTTATTGTGATTGCCCGCCAGCCAGTACACCGCGTAGCCGCCAAAACTCGCGCCCACTGCGCCCATACGCGAAGCATCCACAAAAGGTTCTTTGGCCGCAGCATCAGTAGCAGAAAGGTAATCTTTCATGGCATCGCCCCAGCGCCCGGTGATGGCGTCATTCCAGGCAGCGCCAGAGCCTGGCATCCCTCGGCGACAAGGCGCGACAACAACATACCCCTGCGAGGCCATTAGTGCAATATTCCAACGGTAAGAGAAAAACTGCGAAAGGGCCGATTGAGGTCCGCCCTGACAGTACACAAGCGTCGGATATTTTTTGTTCGGGTCAAAATTGGGCGGCAACACATACCATACGTTCATGTCCTTGCTGTCAAACGTTTTCACGGTGCGGCGTTCTATCGTGGGTTTCGCAAGGTTTTTCCAAACCTCTTCAGTTACAAAGGTGAGTTGGGTAGCCGTACCTTTTAGTGGGTTCACCAGGAAGAGTTCGGCGGGGTTCACCATCGAGTTTCGGGTTGTAACCAATTGACTTCCAGCCATTTTTATGGCGGTGTAATCGTGCGTACCGTTGGTGATGCGGCGAATCTTTTTATCGGAAATATTGATCTGATAGATCTGCTGGGTAAAATTTTCCGCAGCTGTAAAGTAAAGTGACTTACTGTCAGCGGCCCAGGTAGGGTGGTTGGCTTCGTAGGCCCAGCCGAGGGTGAGCTCGTCGCGTTGCTGGGTGCGTGTATCCAGGATCATCAACCTCGGACGGTCGGCTTCATAGCCAGGGGTGGCGAGACTTGTCCACACGAGGTAATTCCCATCGGGCGAAAAAACCGGGTCTCGATCGTATCCGCGCAGGTCTTCCGTGAAGTTTAGCGTTTTTCCGGAGGAGACCTCGTAGGCGTAAAGATCAGAGTTTGTGCTCTGGGCTTCCTCGGTGCCGTTCAGTTTGCGGCAGGTGTAAATAATAAACCGGCCGTCGGGACTCCAGGTAATTTGTTCCATGCCCCCATCAGGCGTGAGCGGGCTGTCAAAACGTTCGTTCTGAATGTTTTTGGGTTCGTCTGTGAACTTTCCGTCGGCATAACCCACAAAGAATACATTGCTGTAGGCGTGATCATGCCAGCTTTTCCAGTGACGATAAAACAGTCCATCCGCAATTTTGGCCGAGTTTTTGGAAAGATCCGGGTACAGCTCCGCAGGTGTTTTGTCCAGTTTCACATCCTTGCAAAACAGCAGATGTTTACCGTCGGGCGAATAGTGGAACCCATTGATTTCCAGGTCACTGACTTTGCTTGGGCTGGATAATCCGTTCAGACCGACCTCATACAAATGCCCATCCATGAGGAAGCCGATTTTCTGACCGTTGGGGTGGAATTGAGCATCTCCACTTGTTTTTTCAAAATCCGTGAGCCGCTGCGTTTCGCCGGTCGCGAGGTTGAGTGCAAAAAGAACACGGTTGCCATTATTGGCAGCAACATCGTATCGTTGAACGCCGTAAACAACAGTTTGCCCGTCCGGCGATACACATTCGAGGCCCAGGCGCCCAATTTTCCAGAGCAGTTCAGGGGTTAGGATTTGGTTTTGAGCCGAGACTTCGGAGGCAATTGTCATGGACAAGAGAAGTAGTAAGAAAGTGTTTTTGAACATAGTAGTGGATGCAAATTACTTTTAGCCCGCAAAATTCATTTTTTCAAAGTCAAACCTAGCGAATTAAGATGAAAAAATACCTGACAGAATTCATCGGCACATTTTTCCTCGTCCTTACGGTAGTACTCGCGGCCAATAATCCGAACATGGCTGCCATGGCGCCGCTTGCAATTGCGGGGATGTATCTGGCGATGATCTATGCGGGTGGACATATTTCCGGGGGACATTTTAACCCTGCGGTCACATTAGCCATATTGATTCGAGGCAAAATTGATCGCGGAGATGCGCTCTACTATGTTATCGTTCAATTGATTGCCAGTGTTTTTGCCGCGGCCATCGGAGTATTCCTGCATGATTGCGGAAATGGTGCGGAAATCGTGGCCCGTGTGAATGAACATGCGATGTGCGCAGTGCTGGCGGAATTTCTTGGCACGTTTGTTCTGGCCTATGTGGTTTTGAATGTTATGACCACCCATTCCAATGCCAATAATTCGCATTATGGCATCGCCATTGGATTTACAGTTTTGGCCGCGGGTTATGGGCTGGGCGGACTGAGCGGCGGCGCTTTTAACCCTGCTATAGCGCTCGGGGCATCTGTAGCGGGCATGTTTGCCTGGGAGGATATTCTGGTCTATCTCATTGGTAATGTGCTGGGTGCGGCAGTGGCGGCCACGGTATTTCATGTGACTTATGGTAGGGAAGATTAGGAGGAGAATGGGCCACGGATGACACAGATGGGACACGGATTTAATAAATCTGTGAAAATCCGTGTCCCATCTGTGTCATCCGTGGCCCATCCCCTCTTAGTCCCCCAAAACCATTTCCAGATCCTCCCGATCCCACATCGGGAATTCCGCCCCGCCGGCAAAAAGATCGCGACCCAGTTGTCTCTTGCGCTCCTGCAACAAAATAATTTTTTCCTCCACCGTGTCGCGTGCAATGAAACGCAAAGCCGTCACGGGTCGCGCTTGCCCGATGCGGTGGGCGCGTGCCACGGCCTGGTCTTCCTTGGCCGGGTTCCACCAGGGGTCGAGGATAAACACATAGTCGGCTGCTGTGAGATTCAGTCCAACACCACCTGCGCCAAGGGTCATCAGAAACGCTTGCACGGTCGGTTCGCCTTGAAATCGTTCCACTTCACGGGCCCGATCCGGCATGGACGTATCGCCAGTGAGCCAGGCAAACGGTGCTTTTTGGGCTTCTAATTCCCGCTTAAATACCTGCAAATGCTGTTCAAATGCGCTGAAAAACAGCACCTTGTGTCCGGAACGTCGCACCAGGTCCCACTGCGCCAACACATCTTCAGTTTTTCCGCTGTCGCCCTGGTATTCTCCGTCCGCCAGAATGGGATGGCAGGCCAATTGACGCAAACGAAGGAGGGCTTGCAGGGCCTGAAATCGGGTTTTGGGGTCGTCAAACAGCGCGAGGATTTCATTGCGCACGGCAGATTTTACCTCCTCGTAGCGTTTGCGCTGTGCCTCGGCCATTTCGCAGTAGAATATTTGAGCGCTCAAAGGCGGTAGTTCCGGGGCCACTTCCTCCTTCGTACGCCGCAGGAAAAACGGTTGTACCCGGTTAAAAAGCCGGGCTTTTGCGCGCTCATCGCCCTGCCGCTCAATAGGCGTTTGAAATTGTTCGCGGAAAGCCGGATAACTGCCCAGTGTGGAAGGATTGATGAATTCCATCTGCGTCCATAGGTCCGCCAGGGAATTTTCGATGGGCGTACCGGACAGCGAGATTTTGTGCAGGCCCTTCAGTCCGCGCACCACCTTGGAAATATTTGAATCGCGGTTTTTGATTTGCTGGCTTTCGTCCAACACGATAAACTGCCAGCCTACTTTTTCCAGCAAAGTCAAATCCTGCCGGGCGGTATGGTAGGTAGTAAGCACTATATCATGGGTGCTCAGGGTGCTCAAATGTTTCTGCCGATTGGGTCCGACATGGACGTAAACGAAGAGGCTGGGCGCAAACTGCGTCAATTCCCGTTGCCAGTTGAATACCAGCGAAGCGGGCAAGATGACCAACGCACCAAGCGGGCGCAATGACTCCCGGTGAGCTGAAAAAATGTCCAGTTGACCACTTGCGGATGGAGATTCCTGGCCGTTTTTAGACACCAGATTTTCCTTGGCCCAAAGCAGGGTGGCGATGGTTTGTAGGGTTTTCCCAAGGCCCATGTCGTCGGCGAGGCAAGCACCCAGACCATTTTGACAGTGGCCAATGAGCCATTTTACACCGGCCATTTGATAAGGGCGCAAGGAGGCTTTCAGGTTTTTAGAAGGTTGATAATCAATCTTTTCTGGTTCAATTACGGGCAGATCGGAAGCATCGCCTTCTACTTCAGCACCTTGTAAAAGCGTGTATAGCGCTTTGGGTAATCTCAGCGTTTCGCCCTGTTCCTGTACCGAAGTCGCGAGATCGGTGTAACGGGCAAACCACTCCTCTGGAATCAGGAAAAAAGTGCCGTCGGGCAAAAGGAAGTAAGGGTCGTGGCGGCGCAGATAAGGTAGAAGTCGCTGGAAGGGAAAGGTGTGCGTGCCCACCTGAACCTGTCCTTGCACATCAAACCAATCGCCCACTGCCTCGGAGCGAATGCGGAGTTCGCCGGTGGTTAGGGCGATGGTTTTTCCTTCCATTTGTGGGGACACCAGCGTGAATCCTGATGTTTCAAGCGCAGCTCGATTTTGGGCGATCCACCGAAGTAGTCCATCGAGCTGATTATCTGTATCCGTTGAAAAAAGATGATCGGATTCCGTAAGCCCCATTTTGTGCAACAAATCTGCCCGTTCCCGTTCGGCAGAGGCATCACGGCAGATCAGGTGTACGGTGATATCGCCCTCCTCATCGGGGGGGACATCGAGCGAAGTGACCCGGTCCCGTCGTTCGCCAAAGGCAAATTCTGCGCCATCGTATTCAAAAACAGGTTTTAAGAACCAGCGTTTTTCCAGCACATTTTCCGTCGGTTCGAGGCGGGTAGCACGCAACTGCTCTGCACGTTCCACCCGGAATCCCTCGGCCTCCACACGACTGCGGCGCACACTTTTGGCAATGAACTGTCGAAAATAAGTACGTGCTTTGTCCGCAGGGATCAGCACCGCATCTTTTTGTCGGAAAGGTTTTACCATATTGCCATTGATGCCGGGTACGCGATAAAGCGTGTGTCCGTCCAGAATCCAGGCTGGGTCCGTATTGGTGACGGGAGTCACGTCGTGTTCACAGATGTCCCAATACGCTGTTTCAGTGCCCAGTCGAAGCCGGTATTCAATGCCAGTGCCGGGTGTTTTTTTGAAAAAAAGATGGGGGATTAATGGTGTTTCTGCGCAGTGCAGCAGCACGTCTTTGGCCAAAGTTTTTCGCTCGGCATCCAGGGTGAGCGGAAGTTGATGCTGTGTTATTTCACTTAGAAATACTTCTAACTTACTGAAAATGAACCTTTCCACCAGCTGTTTGGTGGCCGCATCCGCCAGCAGTTGGGCCAAGGTCGGCCAGGTTTTTGCTTTGGGCAGCTTGTATTTCGCCTCCAGAGATTTAGGGCTGAGCAGGTCAATAAGTTCGAAAAGACGCGATTCCACATCGCCCGGTACAAGTTCGTAAGCGCCCACGGTGGTCGGGGTGGCACGCTGCACGATATGCGACAACTGACCGTCCTTGCTTAGTTGAACGACATTGGCCGAAGGGAGCAGAATAGCGTTTTGGTAGGGATAAAGGTTAAAGACGATTTGGAAGGTCATGCGGCAAAGATAGCGCGAGGAGCTGAGCCTTTCCTCCTTCCACCACGTTGCGCAGCATCCGCATCCCGGCTTGATTTTTCATGGAAAGCACAGATTTCGGGTGAATTTATATGCCTTCCCTTGTAGGACGGTTACAAAATAAAGAAGGATATCTTTGGGACGATCGAAGCGGGTTCAGCCCGGGATTAAAACAGGAATGATCATTTTGGCATCATTCTTGGCTAAGACCTTGTTAATCAGGCCTTTTAGCCTGGGTACACACTACTCCTCACCTTTTAATCTAATTTAATCATGCTTATTATTGGTGTCACCCTGGGGCTTTTTACCCTGGGAAGCGGCGTAATAATGTTCATTGAGTTGCTCGAACGGCGCAGCTCGGTGCGCCGTCGCTTTTAAAATCCCGCTCACCGCAGCGCCTACATTAGACCCGGCGCCCAACAATGTATGGGTGCCGGGTTTTTTCTGATTCGACCAGGTTTTCCAGCGGAAGCAGCAATGTTCAAATCATGCAAACAATTTTTCCTTTTTCGAGCGTGAACTTTTTACCTTTGCGTCCACTTTTGAAAAACCAATTCATTTTTGACATAAATTTCTGATTTTCAAACAATTAAAGTAATATGGCTTTAATCGGGACTATTCGAAAACGTGGGTGGATACTCATCGTATTAATGGCTTTAGCCTTAGGAGGCTTCATTTTGATGGACGTAATGTCTAATAGCCAACGTTATTCTGCTGCCGACGCAAACTCGCTCGGGAAAGTAGGCGACGCAGAAATCAAGCGTAGCGAATTTGAAACATACGAGAAACTCGTATATTCTGAACAACAGCGGGGCAACACCTATCAGATCCGCAGTCAGGCTTGGACCTATTTCGTCGAAAAAGCCATTGTTGAACAAGCAATTGAGCCGCTTGGCCTCGGTGTAGGCAAAGAGGAACTATTGGACCTTCAATTTGGCCTTAACCTGAGCCCGATTATTACCGAGCGTTTTAAAAACGAGGCTGGACAGCCGGACCGAGCCAAACTCGCCAGCATAAAAAATGCCCTCGAGCAAGGCCAATTTACGGAGCCGCGTGCGCGTGCCTATTGGGCGGTTCAAGAAAAAGAGATCATTAAAACCCGCCTTCAGGACAAACTCATCACCGCCGTCAGCAAAGGTATGTACACGCCCAAATGGCAGGCTGAGATGGTGTTCCGAGAGAACAATGAACGCCGCGATTTTTTAGCTGTTCGTATTCCTTATGATAAAGTAAAGGATGAGGAAGCTCCCATTCAAGACAGTGATTACAAGGCATTTCTGAAAGATAATCCGAGTCTTTACGACCAGGATGAGGAGCTCCGCGCTATTATATTCGTTTCATACAATGTGGTGCCTACATCTGCAGACACAGCCAACGCTCGCGAATCTGTAGTCAAACTTATTGATGGGCTTCGCAAAGCAACAAACGAC
>JAUSMG010000274.1 GCA_030645295.1 Saprospiraceae bacterium
TGAAACTCGGATACAACCGGGCGGGACGTATTATGGACCAACTGGAAGGACTAGGTATTGTCGGCCCGGCGGAAGGCTCGAAACCGAGGGAGGTCTTGTATTATTCGGTGGATGAGTTGAATCGGTTTTTTGTGGAATTGAATAAGAAGCGGATGGGGTAGAAGCATGTACGGTTACGAAACCTTTGAGGTTTCGTAACCGTACATTAGCAACTAGAGTGTGTGGTAATGATCACTACGCCATTCACACAACCCACGTATACAAATAAGGGCATACTCGTATTGTCTGCTCTAAATTCGAGTAGATACGGTGAGGAAACTTGCAAGAAAAAATCGCTTTCTTCTGAGTGCATGAGTATCCGATTGGTGTGTTTTTCAAGATGTTAGAAATAGTTCGCTATCAAATAGCCTTCAATGTCCCTTTCCTTCCGATCTTGATTATTAGGAGGAGGGTATTTTGACAAGTAGCCATCAAAAACATATCCTGTTTTTCCGTTTGCAAATACTTGCACCCAGTTCCCCGGAATAATATATCCGGAATAGTTTTGACCTTCATAGATACAGGATGGAATTACTTCTAAAGAACTTTCAATTCCATTTGTTTCCTTGTGACTATTAGGGACAACAATTGACCCGAATTGAAGAGAAGTTATTTTTTTGCTCTTAAAATCCGGTGCATCACGCAGTACCAAACCCGATTGTGCCCAAACATAGAGCGTATCACCTTCATTGTAATATCGAATGGCCTTGACTTGACTTACCATTAAAATCCAAGTGATTACGACAAATAAGGTTTGTTTTTTCATGGTGGAGAGCGTTTATAACAATGAGATAAAAGATACAGGTTAAATTTTTCACTTCAGTAATAGCACGCTGGTTGTGTGCATCGCGAATTATCCGCGCAAAACTGAGACGGGTTTGCCCTAATAATTAAATAGCCTACCTTTGCAAAAAAACGATCTCATGCTTACAAAAGCAACTGTTATCCAGCAAATCCAACAACTGCCAGAGCAGTTTTCCATTGACGAGTTGATGGAGAAAATGCTTTTTCTCTACAAACTTGAAACTGGCTTAGAACAGTCAAAAAAAGACCAGACTGTTCCGAACGAGCAGATTAAAGCGAAGTACCAAAAATGGTTAGGGTAATTGTTTGGACGAAACAGGCCGATGACGATATGGAGCAGATTGTTGATTATTGGTCGTCCATATCAGAAAATAGCGTTCGCCTCCAAACGCAGCGAATTTTTGAAAAAATCGATTTGATTTTTATGTTTCCGCAAAATGGGCGGGTTGTGCCTGAAATGGGGCACCCAAATATTAGAGAACACATTGTAGGGCACTACAGGCTGGTTTACTACATTGCTTCTGAACAGCGCATTGACATACTAATGGTTCACAACGCTGCAAGACCTCTGGAAATGAACGATTTTAACTGAACTGCGTAAACAAGACCCCCGCCCCCATAGGCATCTTCGACTCCGGCTACGGCGGACTCACCGTTTTCCGCGAGATCCGTGCAAAACTCCCGCAATACGACTATATCTACCTCGGCGACAATGCCCGGGCGCCCTATGGCCCGCGCGATTTCGACACCATTTACCATTATACGTTGGAGTGTGTACGGCACCTGTTTGATATGGGTTGCCAGTTGGTCGTTTTGGCCTGTAATACGGCTTCTGCCAAGGCATTGCGCACCATTCAGCAGCAGGATCTGCCGAAAATCGCGCCCGAACGGCGGGTTTTGGGGGTGATCAGGCCTACCACAGAAATCGTAGGGAATTTTTCAATAACAAAGCAGGTAGGGGTTTTAGCTACCCATGGCACCGTGGTGTCGCGCTCATATGTCATTGAGATAGAGAAGTTTTTTCCGGAAATAAAGGTATTCCAACAGGCTTGTCCGATGTGGGTACCCCTGGTGGAAAACAATGAACATGAAGGTGAAGGGGCTGATTATTTTGTCAAAAAATACTTGGGCGAATTGCTGACCCAATCTCCTGAAATTGACACAGTTGTGCTGGGCTGCACACATTATCCTTTGTTGGAAAAGAAGATCAGGCAATACCTGCCGTCCAATGTCCTGCTGCTTTCACAAGGAGAAATTGTGGCCAAAAGTCTTTCCGAGTATCTTCACCGCCATCCGAAAATAGAGGCGGTGTGCAGCAAGGGCGGTGGCGTGGAGTATTTTACCACTGAATCTGCGGAAGATTTTGACCGGAAGGCGGCGATATTTTTGGGACATGAAGTGCGGTCTAAACATTTGGCGCTGGTCGTTTAAGCTGAATATAAGTTGCCCAGAATTATGTAATACCTGCAAAAACGAAAAACTGACAAGGTTGAAATTTCGCTCCGCCGTTGTTGTTGGCGAGGACGCCAACAACGGCAGAACATCAACTCGACGGAGGCTTGAAGGATTCTACCCTGCTAAGCCCTCCGTCGTAGCTTTTTAACACTGCCTAAAATGAGAAATCTAATTACATCGTTGATTTTTGTTTTAACAATCAATATCATTGATGCTCAATCAATAACAGGATCCTACTTGCAGATATATTCAAAACCAACAGCGGTTACACCGGTGATAAATGCAGGAAAAGGCCCCGATGGCACCGACAACTCTTTTAGTTTTTCTTATGAACATTTCATAAAAAATAAAAGATATTCAATAGTGTCCTCTTACACCAGATTTAATGGCTGCACATTAATTTACTTTGAGGAAGGGGGGTGGATTGGCAGAGGGGGTACCCCCATAAGTGGATATGGGTTTTGTGGTGGAGTTAAAGTTCATAGATTTGATATTGGAGCATCCTCAATGGTTCGTAAAGAAATCGGCGATACGCCGATTTAAAAACATATTAATAAAAAAGTGCAAAAGTGTAGGTTTGTGGTACGAAACATAAACCAACTTTTGCCCATGAGCGTCGAAACGATCACAAGCGCAATAATGCGAGAAATGCCGGAAATAAACAAATGGCAACGCGATTTTTTTAATCACCACTTGGGGTTGTT
>JAUSMG010000285.1 GCA_030645295.1 Saprospiraceae bacterium
AGGCAAAGATCGTAGCATGTCAAGGAACTTCACGAAATGAGTATATACCTAAGGTTTTAAAAACCTGGAAGGTCTGCGCTGACGAAAACAAAATAAAAATTTGCTCAACCCCGAGGTGACACCTTTTGATTCAATACTGCACCACCAATTTCAACCATACCGATCTTACGCCTTCGCGGATCTCGAAAAAATAAACTCCCGGTGTGCTTGGCGCATTCAACTGGATATCACCGCCTCCATAGCCAGAAGTTAATGCCCGCCCGTATGCATCCCGCAGCATCCATTCAACTTTTAAATGTTCAATGCCAGATACCTGAATATCCAGAAGGCCACCCGGGCTGACCGGATTGGGCGATAGCACCGCGCTGATCAATGCCGTTGGCGGCGCTGTGCTGCTGCTGGTGAAGCAGGGGTCCTGGCTTTCGTAGGCGCCGATGTCAACGGTATCGAAGCGGATACGGGGATTGCCGTCAAGGTCGGTGAGTATGTTCATGGTGTCTACAATGATGTTGTTACCCGCATTGACGGCAGGCGAACAAGTCTCAAGCCTAAAATCTCTGTTGGCAGCGTCTACGAAAAGAGGGTCAGTCTCTGAAATATTGTGGTCGCCAAAAATAGGATAGAAGTTCGTGATCGAGGAATCCAAACTCAACAGGCAGTTGTCAACATGATAGCCGTCGAGTTTTTGAATCATGAAGTCATTGTCTGAGAACATGGTCCAAAGGCCTGCTTCAGGTTCCCAAATCACACAATTGTTCACATAGGTTTCTGCATAATGATCCACTCCATTGAAATTGGGGTAATAACTTTTGTTGAAGATATACTCATTGTTATTGTAGAATGTGCAATTCGAAATATAAGTATTTACGCCTCCGCCAGTACTATTACACAAAGAGGAAATCCCACCTCCATTGCCTGCAAAAAGGCAATTTTCGATTTTAGCTTCAAACCTTCCCCCAGTTCCACCTATTCCAAATTCAATAGGAAAGCAAGCAAGAGACGGATTTTCCAAACGTTTGTTATTAAAATAGTTACAATTTTTTATAAGCAGTGTAGAGTTACTTGCTTTTAATCCTTGAAAGTAGGTAATATTAAAAGTATGGGACAGATTTCCATTAAACAAACAACTATTGACTTCCATAGAAAGTTTGCTTTGGGCTTGCCCCATAAAGCAAAAGGCGGCTCCAAAACCATTCGTAGTTGTATTCATTTCAAATACGCAGCCCAATAATGTTGATTGAAATGGAATGGGATTCGTGGGTGAACTTCCATCATTATAATAAAACCCTCCTCCCATAGTGGCAATATTTTCTTTAAATATACAAGAATCCAAGATAAGTGTGGCACCCGTGTTAAAGTCCTCATAGCCCGATGCGAAATGCATTCCACCTCCAAGTGCAATTTTACCCGTGTCTTTTTCAAAAACACAGTGTCGAAGGATCGTAGCGTACTCGGTTCTACTAATAAATACCCCACCTCCATCGCCAAACTGGGCGTTATTTTTAGAAAACACACAAGCTTCCATGATAAAAGGCTGGCCTAACAGTGCTGGGCCTATTTTAGCTATCGCTCCACCGGAAAAGGTAGAACGGTTTGAAATAAATTGACAGTTTATTATTATTGGGTTAATAAAATTGTCAAAAAGGTCATTCCGTTCACAGGATATTGCCCCGCCTGAAAATGCGTAATTGCCCTCAAACCGGCAGTTTTGAAGAATAGGACGAGTATTGTAAATTCCAGGTGAAGGTCTTAAAACTAGCCCCCCACCCATACTTTCCACACCTGAACCGTTAGCATTGCCTTTTGTTATCACAAAGCCGTCCAATACAGTTGTGCTGTCCAAGCCTTCGCCATACAACACATGGTAGGAGTTGTCAGATCCTTGTGGCAGCCCAATATTCCCGGATAATGTTGTTTCGTTCAATTCAATATCCCGTTGAGTTAAGTTAGTCTCCCAGCCTAGAAAACCACCGTACATTTTTACGCCATTTTTCAGTACAAAAAATATTGAGCGGTCGGTTGTAGTCGTAGGGTAATAGATGCCTTTGGCCACCCAAATTGTATCGCCAATAGTGGTGACTGATAGCGCTTGCTGTAAATCAGGATATGCGTCAGACCAATTTGTGCCGTTTTGCAGGCCACCCTGCACGTTTTGGTTGACGTATAAAGTGGTTTGCGAGAAAAGGAAAATGCTTTGTAGGGCAAGGATGAGCGTGAGAATTTTTCTCATGAGTGGTCTAATTTAGAAATATAAAAGCCTCACAGATACACGTTTGCGCATCTGTGAGGGAATCAGTAAACCATGTCTAGTTTTTAACAATTTTGCCGAAAAGCACTTGTGTTCCAGCCTCAAAAGAGTACCAGTAAAGACCTGCGGGCTGTGTCGCGAGTGTGCTTATCCTCAGCGATTGTGGGCCTTTGGGAAGATATTCTTTTTGTTCGATAATTAAGCGGCCAAAGCTATCAAACAAGGATAAGTGAATCTGCTCGTCATTGGGCAAGAAGAAATCAAACATGATTTCTGAACTGAACGGGACAGGAAAAGTAGAAAGGTTGTAAACATCATTGGCAATGCTGGTTTGATGCCCTCCATTGCCACCAGCAAAGCTTTGGGCAGTGGAAACCTCCAATTGAAGATCAATGCTTTCTATTTCTTCACCAGTAGCTGAATAAAATTTCTTGGAAAGAATCGAGTTTTTTAAACGAAAACGTTGTCCAATATTAGAAATTGGATTTAAAGACCTCATTTTGATCTTAAAGAGCGTTTTGCCGTTCAAATTTGTTCCTGTGCCATTTTCAGAAAAATTTAGAGCGCGAAATTTGCCTTCTTCTAGTCCCGAGAGGCCAAAATTGTCCTGAGAAAACGCTTCTGAGGAGTTGCCAGGCTGTATCTCTATAATTTGCAAGGTATCTTCAGCAAAATCCACCCCAAACTGCCAAGCGCTTATAGAGGTATCGCCAGTGACTTTCACCTCCAGTATAAAAAGCTGATTGGTGTTTATTGAAGTGTGGGGTATGGTAGTAAAAGAGTCATCTGGATCCTCTGGTGAGTCTGCGTTTATAATAGCATTACAATTTACATCCCCTATTTTAATTCCCCAAAATGACCATGCATCAGGCTCCTGTGCGGCAAGTCCATTTGGGTCTAAGGTTATGTGGTCCATCCAAGAGGTAGCATTTGGAGCCACGGGCAATACTCCTTTTCCATACCTGCGTATTATACTCGTATCTGGTGGAGTTGGTGTGGGTTCTCCAGGGTTAACCCAAAAGGCATCAAATGGGTTTAGCCCACTTCCTGGATCGTAAAACCCTTCAGCAAACGTCGAATCATTAAAGCAATAATCTGGCACATATCGCCAGCTGCTATTGTTGGGCAATTCCGAATAAATGCCAAGGATAAGTTTGCGGAGTTCAACAATGTCAAATGAAGTAACGGCCGCATTGTTATTAGCATCAGCAGCAATAATCTGAAATGGATTTATAAATGGATCTACGGCAAGAATATGTTTACTGATTAGTGTTAAATCGTATGTCGTAACGCCTTCAAGCACCCCCAATGAGGTAGCATGGTCTACATTCGGCAGGACAGAAAGTAGGCCATTCCCATTATATGGATACACGCAAGCGAAAGTCAGATATCTCCCCGCATTATTTGTGATTGCTGTGTCTGAACCGCAAATATCTGGAGTAGCATCTTTGAATGGAATAGAAATTTTAGTGATGGGTGCTATTTGACCGGATGGAATAACACCCTCACAGTTTCTAAAAATGAAACCTCGATCACTGCTGCTTAGGTTCTGGCAAGTTGGTTCATCTGTGTCGGTTAAGAACTCCCACCAAGGATGAGCCATTACAATATCCCTCATTTGCTCTGTTTGTTCATCGCTAAACCGATTACCACATCCAAAGCTATATCCCATTAATAATGAAGCGTCTGGGTTGTAAGGAACACCTAACGGGTCGTTGGGATAGGGTGCGCAGACAATAAGCTCATCACAATTGTCCCAACCACAATAAGAGTTAATGAATTCTCGAGTCGGATCCGCAGGTGTATCACAAAAGCCATCACCTGTCTCCTTGCACGTCTTTATGACAGGACCACCATTTACTATAACAGTGACCGTATCATTAACATATTGAGCTAACCACGGCTTAAGCGTATCTGTTACAATGGGGCCCCAAGCAAAGGTATGAGGCAACATAAAGTAATGTCCAATCTCGTGAGCTATTGTTCTAGCCCCCTGGCTTCCTATGTGTTTTGAATAGATGGCACCAACACTCCCTAGTAACGGAATTTCATTATAACCTCCCGGCAAAGTCGCACCAAATTGAAGTTTGGTTGCCAAAAAAATGTTAAGTACATTATCATAGTTGGGATTTTGCAATTGCGCTTGGGCACGCAGGGCGCTTCCCTCTGTTCCAATATTAAGTTCAACAAAGTCGTCACTAAAAATTTGAGAAATTCCACATAAATAGAATTGAATCCCGGTTGAGCTATAGTATCCATTCAATTCACTAAGCATTTGCATTGGGATAAATTCAGTTTCCCAGCCAGAATACCCTAAATATCCTGGAGTTGCTTCCCGTAAAACATTGAACCAGATTGGAATGTTGAAGGTCATTGAACCAGCACCGGCAGGCATCGGCCCAATGCTATCTAATATATCCTGATATTCCGACCTTGGCATATCTGGAACACCGCAAAATATTTCATTTTGAGCAGAAAGACTGTTAACTGTCAAAGCGAGACAAAGAGCACCGAGCACCGAGCACCGAGCACCGAGCAAAAAACGAATGTTTAGACATCTTGTAAAAAGGTTTTTTTGTAAAAGATCACGAAATTGTGTTCCGGTGGCGAAGGTAATTACACAAGCTAGGGCGGCAAGATTAAATTATCTATTTGCCTGATTTGGGCAGAAGGTTTCAGCAATTTAGCTCCCCCCCGCACATTTTTTTCAAGTTCCCTTCTCACGAATCAAACTTTGTCTACTTTTGCGGGCATTTTTTGAACAGCGACTTAAAATTTTAGAGACAAAATGGCAAAACGCAAATCTGATCAGATCGAACTCGTAGAAGTGGAGCAGGTGTCCGCCTCACCATATTCTGCACCTATCTGGGAAAAGTACCCCAACCTTATCATATATGCTCTGGCTGCCATCGCGCTGGGTGTTGCTGGTTGGTGGTTGTATAAAGAAATGATTGTCAAGCCCAAACAAGTAGAAGCCGTGGCTGCCATGTGGCAAGCCGAGCAGCAGTTTGGTCGCGACTCCTTCCAGCTTGCCCTCAACGAGCCCGGCGGCGGCTATGACGGCTTTCTGGCCCTGGCCGACAAGTTCAGCGGAACTCCGGCGGGCAATATGGCCCACTACTATGCGGGCGTTAGTTACCTTCAATCCGGTGATTTTGACAATGCAATCGCTCAAATGGAAGATTTCAGTGCCGAAGGTGATTTGCTTCCTGCTATGAAGTATGGCGTCATGGGCGACTGCTACTCTGAAAAAGAGGATTTCGGCAAAGCCCTCGACTATTACGAGAAAGCAGCAGATGCAACCGAAAACGAATTGTTGGCCGTATATTATCTAAAAAAATTGGGCATGCTCTACGAAAACCAAGGCAAAAAAGAAAAGTCTTTGGAAGCTTACGAGCGCATCCGCCGCGATTTTGCCAACACTGGTTCTGGTGAATGGAATGATATTGAGAAGTATATCTACCGGCTTGAAGCCAGCAAGTAGTTTGCTACTTAAGGGTATTAAAAAAGGCTTCGGGCAATGTCCGAAGCCTTTTTTTATAGTGCGAAATCCGTAACAGTCGTGCGAAATGTATTTCGCGCCCCCCCCCCCTTAAAAAAAGAAATCCCTCACTGTTAGCAGCGAGGGATTCTAACCCAAACAAATAAACACAAAAACTACTTGCTGCAATTTTAGGGGGAATTGTCGGGAACTGTCAAGTTTTTGACAGAATTTTTTTAATTATTTTAATGGCTAATTGGGCAAAGTCCCCAGATGGCCAAATTTTGCCCGATTGAGGGTATTTTTTTGCCAAAAAAAGATTTGTTTTTAGACGAGTAATGCTCTGCAAACTGAAGCTGCTCTACCTTAGCCGCTCTTTGTTTTGGAAAAGCACCGCTCCATGCGCACAATAAAATTTATCCTGGCCCTTTCGTTCACTACATTCTTCGTGTGGCAACTTGCCCGCCCGCAGCAGTTGGGCGACAAGACCATTCCACCGCTCGGCGCATTTCTCAACCCATTTTCGGGCTTTTGGGCAAATGCTGAACCAGCCAACGATTTTAAAGATCAAAACCTGTCGCTGCCCGGCCTCAAGGGTAAAGTGGAGGTGGTTTACGATGATTTACTCGTTCCACACATTTTTGCAGAAAACATGGAAGACGCCGCCAGAGTGCAAGGCTATGTAACGGCCCAACACAGACTTTGGCAAATGGACATGACCACCCGCAAAGCATCCGGTCGCCTTTCTGAGGTGATCGGCGAAAAAACCCTGCGCATGGATCGACTTGCCCGACGCAGAGGCATGGTCTACGCCGCCGAGAACGACCTGATCGGCTGGAAAAAATCACCTGAAACGATGGCATTGCTCCAGGCCTACACGGATGGTGTGAATGCATGGTTGGATCAACTTTCTCCAGCCGATTGGCCCATTGAATTCAAATTGCTCCACTATGCACCAGAACCCTGGACGCCGCTCAAGGTCGCGCTCGTGTCCGAAGCCATGGCTGAAACGCTTTGTGCGTGGGAAGATGACCTTGAAAGCACCAACACACTTGCAGCATTGGGGTCCGAAACGTTTAATTATCTTTTTCCGGAGTGGAACCCAAAACAGCAGCCCATCATCCCTGATACCGGGCAATGGAGGGATCTACATCCGCTTCTGCCCCCTCCTTTTTTTGCCGACAGTACCCGTTCTCTGGGGCTAATAGCGCCGGATGCCCAGGAGGAAAAATATCTGAATGACGGGCCGATTGTCGGCAGCAACAACTGGGCGCTGAGCGGCACAAAAACAAAGTCGGGCAAACCCATTTTATGCAACGACCCGCACCTCAATCTTACCCTGCCCTCCATTTGGTTTCAGGTGCAAATTCATACTCCTGAGTCCAATACATATGGCGTTTCTCTTCCTGGTGTTCCCGGAGTCCTCATTGGTTTCAACGAGAACATTGCATGGGGCCTGACCAATGTTAGCCACGATGTATCAGATTGGTACAAGATCCATTGGGCAAATTCTGAACGCAGTAAATACACCATTGATGGGGAGCAAAAAAGTGTACGGTTCCGTTATGAGGCGTTCGGCATTAAAGGCCAACCTGATTTTATGGACACGGTTCGCTACACGGTATTCGGTCCGGTCACCTATGATTTTGAAATGGACAATCCGCTCCGCGATTGCGCCCTTCGGTGGGTGGCCCATGATGTGCCGGAACAAAGCACTTTCGACGTTTTTTTAGGCCTTAACACTGGAAAAAATTACGCAGCATACAAAAATGCGCTTCCGGGATTCGATTCCCCTGCCCAGAATTTTGTCTTTGCCTCCCGCGCAGGCGATATCGCCATTCAAGCGCAAGGCAAATATCCTGTTCGTGGTCAGCAACAAGGCCGGTTTATTCAGGAGGGCGATCGCTGGGCCAATGCCTGGCACAGTTACATCCCCTGGGATCAGATTCCGAGCATGAAAAATCCGAGCCGTGGCTATGTCTTTTCGGCCAACCAGCACTCAACGCCCCCCTCCTACCCTTACTATTATCTCGGCAATTTCGAAGACTGGCGCAGCCGCCGCATTTACGAGCGGCTGGAAGCGATGACGAACGCAACCGTTGACAGTATGAAAACCATGCAGTTGGACAATTTTAGCCAACGTGCAGCCGATGCATTGCCCACCATGTTGCGGCTGCTGGATCGGAGCCAACTGGACACAGAAGGCCGCAAAATGGCCGATGAACTCGCTGCCTGGAATTTCCGGTATGAATCCAATTTAATGGCGCCCACAATTTTTGAGGCATGGTTCGATTCATGTTACACAGCTACCTGGGATGAGATCGCCGCGCTTGAAAAAAGAGGCAAAGGCAACGTGCCTACTGATGATCTGCTGGCCAATAAAAACCGGAAAATCGCCCTGTTGTACCCTGATGCCTGGCGATTTATTGAAATCATGCAAATAGATTCTGCCAGCGTATTTTTTGATCATCCAGCTACGCCCTATCGGGAGACAGCCCGCGACATAATCCTTGAATCCTTCAAGCTAACACAAGCGTATTTCAGGCAAAATCCTGAAAAACGCATCGCTTTTGGTGAATATAAGGGCTTTGTACTCAAACACTTAGGCCAGATCGATGCCTTCAGCCGATTGGATTTGAAATTGGGCGGCCACCGGACCGCTCCCAATGCGATGAGCAAAGCCAATGGTCCTTCCTGGCGAATGATCGTTGAACTTGGCGATGTAGTACACGCCTTGGGTGTCTATCCCGGCGGACAAAGCGGCAATCCCGGTAGTCGGTTTTACGACAATATGGTGGATACCTGGGCCAGTGGCAATTATTACGATTTGCTTTTTTTAAAATCTGCCAATGAGGCGTCAGGACGGATTTTGGGAAAACAGGTTTTCAAACCATAAAACTTTTTGGATGATGAAAAACACCCTGATCGCAGCACTCATAATTTTTATTTTTGGCAATCTTTGCCGCTTCGGATTGCCATGGTGGTGTCTGGCTCCCATAGCATTCCTGATTGGATGGTTGTATTCCCGCAATGCTTGGACAGCGTTTTTCGGAGGTTTTTTGGGCGGTTTTTTGCTTTGGTATGCCACAGCCTGGTTCTCAAACAATTCCAATGCGGGAATGCTCTCTGCCAAAGTTGGTCAACTCTTTATGGGGCTGCAGGGCTCACAATTGCTCCTGGCAACCGGTGTGCTGGGCGCCTTGATCGGCGCCTTGAGTGCACTTACAGGCCGATGGGCCAAAGAAATGCTGGTAAAACCTTCTAAAAAAAGAAATTATTTGCAGGAGCGGAGGCGTTGAGCATCCTGATCTTTTATTCTCATAATATGTTTGGACGAAATGAATTTCGTCCCACCTTCCATGACAACACAAACGATTGAGACGGACATTATTATCATCGGCGCTGGACCTGTTGGACTGTTTGCGGTTTTTGAAGCGGGCCTGTTGAAACTGCGCTGTCACCTGATCGACATTTTACCACAGCCAGGCGGACAACTCACTGAGATCTATCCAAAAAAACCCATCTATGACATCCCTGGCTGTCCAAGCATTCTGGCAGGTGATCTGGTGAAAAATCTGCTCAAACAAATTGAGCCTTTTCACCCGGGTTTTACACTCAGCGAACGTGCCGAAAGCATTGAGCGTCAGGAAGATGGACGCTGGCTCGTCGTCACACAACGGGGAGTCCGGCACCTTGCCCCTGTCCTATTTGTCGCCGGTGGCCTGGGAAGTTTTGAGCCAAGGAAGCCGCCCATTGCCAACATCGCCGAATTTGAGGATCACGGAGTGGAATATTTCGTCCGCAATCCAGAGATGTACCAGGGACAACGGGTAGTGATCGCAGGTGGAGGGGATTCAGCCCTCGACTGGACCATTTACCTCGCCAATATTGCAAAAGAGATCACGCTCATTCACCGCCGCACGGAGTTTCGGGGAGCGCTGGATAGCGTAGAAAAAGTGCAGCACCTCGTGGAAAAAGGCCGTATCCGGCTCATTACCAATGCGCAAATCACTGGCCTGCAAGGAAAAGGGAAACTGGAAAGTTTAACCGTGCTTCATGATACGGAAGGCGAAAGTCAGTTGCCCGCCGATCATTTTGTGCCTCTTTTTGGTCTTACCCCCAAACTAGGCCCCATTGCAGATTGGGGTTTAAGTGTTGACAAAAATGCGATCACTGTCAATACTTTAGACTACGCAACCAATGTACCCGGCATTTTTGCCATCGGCGACATCAATACTTATCCAGGCAAACTCAAACTCATCCTTTGCGGATTTCACGAGGCCACCCTGGCATGCCAATCGGCTTTTAACATCGTACATCCGGGCAAAAAAATTTCTTTTAAATACACAACGGTTACGGGGATTGAGGGGTTGTGATGTGTTTTAAAAACTCCACCGTCCGCTCCAAATCCACACTCAACACCCGATCCGCCTCCAAACGAGGAACTACCCGACGGTATTCCTCCTTAATTTTTTCAATGCCCGGCGAAGATCTCAAGGGTCGGCGATAATCGAGCGCCTGCATCCCGATCATAAATTCTATGGCGAGCAAACGCTCCAGGTTCAGCACTACCCGACGAGCTTTGGTGGCAGCATTGGCAGCCATACTGACATGATCTTCCTGGCCGTTACAACTTACAATGCTATCGACGGAAGCCGGAGCACAGAGTGTTTTGTTTTGGCTTACAATGGCTGCAGCAGTATATTGGGCGATCATCATTCCGGAATGCAAACCTGGATCGTCGGTCAGGAACGGTGGTAATTGCCGTTGGCCACTGATGAGTTGGTATACCCTCCGTTCAGAGATACTGCCCAGTTCAGCAAGCGCAATGGCAAGATAATCCAGTGGTAATGCCAGCGGTTGTGCATGAAAGTTGCCGCCGGAAACAATCAGATCATCATCGGGAAAGAGATTTGGATTATCCGTCACCGAATTGAGTTCCGTTACCAGCATTTTTTCAATGTGGGCGATCGCATCGCGACTTGCACCATGGACTTGTGGAACACAGCGGAACGCATAGGGGTCCTGTACCGCAGTTTTATTCGATTGTGCTATCTCGCTGTTTTCCAGCAGTTTGAGCAGTTTTTTTGCAGTAGATATTTGCCCTTCATGTGGCCGTATCTGATGAATGTGTGCATCTAAGGGGGAAAGCCGGCAGTTGAATGCGTCATATCCAATGGCTGCATTCAGGTCGGCCAGGTCGGCCAAACGTCTGGCTTCCAACAAGCACCAGGTAGCATAAGCGGCCGAGAACTGTGTGCCATTCAGCAGTGCAAGCGCTTCTTTTGCCTGAAATCGCAGCGGTTGCCAGGCATGTTTTTTCAGAACATCGGCAGAAGGCTGTCGGCGGCCTTCATGCCATACTTCCCCCAGACCGATGAGTGGAAGGCTAAGGTGCGCCAAAGGAGCCAGGTCGCCCGATGCACCCAAAGAACCCAGTTCAAAAACTACCGGCAAAACGTCTGCATTGTAAAAATCAATGAGTCGCTGCACCACCGCTTCCCGCACCCCGCTATGACCATACGACAGGCTCTGAATTTTGAGTAAAAGTATGATGCGCAATACCTCCTGTGGAACAGCATCGCCCATTCCAGCAGCGTGGCTAACCACCAGATTGTGTTGTAATTGTTCAAGATCAGTCTCTGAAATACGGACATCGCAAAGCGAGCCAAAACCCGTGTTGATGCCATAAAAAAGCTGGTCGCTGCCGGCCAGTTTTTGCTCTAAAAAATCGCGACAGTGACGGATCAGACCAGAAGCCTCGGTAGAAAGGGAGAGTTGAGCTTGATGGGTAAGGATTTCATGGATCAGTTTGAGGGAGAGATGGTTAGGACTTATGTGGTGTGTCATTATTCCATTTGTCTAAATCAAAATTCGAGCGGCGAAGGTAGAAAAAGCATAGGTACCCAAAATCAGCGCGTTAATTTCCCCAAAAACACGGTTAATCTGAGGTTAAGGAACTGGCACTAAATTACACGTTGCCGTTCATAATTTTTTGAAAATGAGGAGGTTGGTTTTTGTTTGGCAAATTTTTTTTCAAATAATACAACCAGAGTACATTACTAACGCATCAGAACACCGCCGAAAGTCGCGCGAAGTCCTACTTTTGAGCCGGAAAAAGAAGGTATTGGGATATTGGGATATTAACCACATTTCTAAAACCCTCCACCAATCAACATTTCAACAAAATCAACAATTACCACAACCATGATTAAAAGAATCGCTTCAACCGCCCTGTTGATGCTTGGCCTGATAGCCTTTGCTCAAGCACAACGCATTGCCTATGTGGACGTTACGGCTGTTTTGGAAAGCCTGCCTGAATACCAAAAGGCTCAAGAACAACTCGACAAAGTAGCCACCGCATGGCGTCAGGAAATCGCTCAGGAGCAGGACAAAGTAAAAGGCATGTACAGCAAGTTTCAAGCAGAACAGGTATTGCTCAGCGAAGAAATGAAAAAGACCCGTGAAGAAGAGATAATGACCAAGGAGAAGGAAGTCCGCGAGATGCAACGCCAGAAATTCGGCCCGGAAGGTGGCTTGTTCAAAAAACGCGAAGAGCTCGTGAAGCCCATTCAGGACAAAGTATACGGAACCATTGAGCGGTTTGCGCAGGACAAAGGTTTTGAATTTATCTTCGATAAAGGCAGCGCCTCCGGAATGCTTTACGCCGACAAGAAAAACGACAAAACAGAAGATATCAAAGCAATCTTGAAACGGGGTTGAGTTTGTTTAGGGGTAGAGATTCTTGAGTTTAGAGCTCAACCCCTCAACATTCTAAACAACCTCAATACACATCCTAACACATTGTATATGAAGAAGTTATTTCTATTGGCCCTTGGCCTCACACTTGCCTCGGTCAGTTATTCGCAAAAATTTGGTTACTGCAATTCAGGCGCCTTGCTTACCGCAATCCCCGAGGTGAAAGCCGCCGACAGCGATTTGCAAGCCTTCCAGACCCAACTGACTAAAAAAGGCCAGGAAATGGTAAAGGCGCTGCAGGACAAAGCTGCCGAATTGGATCGCAAAGAGAAGCAAGGCACTATTTCACCCAAAGAACTGGAGGCGCAAAGCGCAAAACTTCAAGAGGAGCAAGCCGCCATTGTCAAATACGAAGAGGAGGTTTATGCTAAACTTGCTCAAAAGCGAGAAGAACTTTTCAAACCAATCCTTGACCGTGTGAACAAAGCAATGGAGGATGTGGCAAAGGAAAACCAGTTCATGTTCGTTTTCGATCAGAACACTCAGGTGCTGCTTTATGCAGATGAGTCGCTGGATGTAACGAATCTGGTAAAGACTAAACTTGGCATAGCAAATTAAGGCCTGATCATTGATTTTCAAGGTTTTGTAAAATACAAAGCGGCAATCCTGCACTAAAAGGGTTGTCGCATTTTTATTTGTACAATTTGCTGCCCGACTCTTATTAGGCAAGTGCCTAACTTCGCGGCCCGTTTACCCTGCTATCATAACATGTTGTCTAAGCTATCTGACCGTACCCTGCTTTTTGGTGGGGCTGTGCTGTGTATCATCGCCGCGTGGTGTACGATCGGATATCACCATCCCGACGAGCACTTTCAGATATGGGAGTTTGCCAATCACAAACTTGGGCATATTCCGGCCAGCGATCTGCCCTGGGAATTCCCTGCGCAGATGCGGCCCGGTTTACAGCCCTTTTTGGCTTACAGCACAGTGGTGACTGCTAGAGCACTTGGCATCGACAATCCTTTCGTACAAGTGTTCCTGACGCGATTGCTTTGTGCAGCGGCGGCGCTGTTGGTTTATTGGAAATGGACAGTCTGGCTAGAACGCGACTTGAAGAGCTCCCAGACGGCTCGTTGGATGCGCATCGGTTTGCTGTTTTTTTGGCTGATGCCTTACCTCAATGCGCGCTTCTCCTCGGAGAATACTGCTGCGATCAGTTTCTTTGGAGGACTACTTCTTCTGCTCCAACAGCTTGAAGATCAGAAAAACAGATTCAGTTGGCAGGTGGTAGCAGCTGGATTTCTACTTTGTCTCTCCTTTTTCTTCCGGTATCAGATCGCGTTTGCAGGCATTGGACTTGGGGCCTGGCTATTGTTTCAAAACAGACCTGGTTTGCTTCAATGGATAGCATTGATGGCTGGAGCGCTCCTTGCACTCGGAGTGGGTTTTGCAACAGATTTTTGGCTTTACGGCGAATGGGTATGTGCGCCCTACAATTACTTTTTCTCCAATATCATGGAAGGAAAGGCCGCCAATTTTGGCGTCTCCCCTTTTTGGTGGTACCTGACGGAGATGCCCATCGCGCTACTGCCTCCGTTGAGTTTTGCACTGTTGATTTTATGCACGCTGGGGGTTTGGGAAAAACCACGGCATGTGCTTACCTGGTGTGTAGTGCCGTTTGCGTTGGCACACTCCATGGTGGCGCACAAAGAGGTGCGGTTCTTGTTCCCGATGGTTCTGCCGTTCTTTTTCTTGGCAACCGTAGGCTGGGAGGTATTTAAAGAGAAATTTGAAGTAAAAAACTGGATGCGTAAAGTCTTCCGTTTTTGCCTGTGGTTGAATGCTATTGTGTTGATCTTCAGGATCTTGATTCCTGCTAAAGAAATGGCCGCATACGCCAGATTCCTGTGGAACTGGGGCGAGCAACACCCGGATTCTACGGTACATTTTGTAAAAAAGGAACCCAGGAAATACTTCCCGATGAACATGCCTTTTTATGAACACCCGGGCCAAGGCCAACGATCCTGGTATACGGATCCAAATTTTAAAAATGACACCTCCTCACTTCGTTCCGGCGATCTGATGTTTTTTACGGAAATAATAAGTCCCCAACCCAGTCCCCCACCCGGATTCAGTTTTACACTGGTCTATGCATACTATCCCAATTGGGTGCTGCTAAACAATGTCAATGACTGGCAAAGTCGCACGCGGATATGGGCGGTTTACAGGTTAGATGAAGTGATGAAGTGATGAAGTGATGAAGTGATGAAGTGATGAAGTGATGGAGCGATAGAGTGATTTTAGCCCAAAAGGATCCAAATCGCTCCATCACTTTATCACTTCATCACTTCATCTATTCATGCATCATAATTCAGCACCGGCGCCAACCAGCGCTCTGCCTCGGCAAATGACATTCCCTTTCTCCGGGCATAATCCTCCACCTGGTCTTTTCCGATCTGTCCAAGGCCAAAATATTTGGATTCCGGGTGGCTAAAATACCAGCCCGATACCGAAGCAGCGGGGTACATAGCACAACTCTCCGTAAGTAGAATCCCTGCGTTTTTCTCCGGGTCCAACAATTGCCATAACGTCCGCTTTTCAGTGTGTTCCGGGCAGGCGGGATAGCCCGGTGCAGGGCGAATGCCCTGGTATTTTTCTTCGACAAGTGTTCGATTGTCAAGTTTTTCGTCGGGAGCGTAACCCCAAAATTCTTTGCGAACCTGCTCGTGTATTCGCTCCGCAAGGGCTTCCGCAAGACGGTCTGCAAGAGCTTTGAGCAAGATGGCAGAATAGTCGTCGTTTTCTTTTTCAAACTTCTCCACCCATTTTTCGATGCCAATGCCTGCGGTGACTGCAAAGCTTCCGATGTAGTCATCTCCGTTCGGCGAAATAAAGTCGGAAAGACAAAAATTAGCCTGATCCGCTGCTTTTACGTTTTGCTGTCGGAGGTGGTGGAGCGTCACTGTATCGGCGACTTTAGCCGCAGGATCTGTCATTAACGTGCCTTCGGCTGAAGCCGCCGGTACAGAAATATCATCCCCTACCGAAGTCGCCGGGAAAATCCCGATTACCGCCCGCGCTTCCAGCCATTTTCCATCGATGATCCGACGAAGCATTGCCTGCGCATCGTGGTAAAGTTTTTTAGCTTCTACGCCGACTACTTCATCCTCCAAAATAGCGGGGAATTTCCCTGCCATTTGCCAGCTTTGGAAAAAAGGCGTCCAGTCAATGTAATCTGTCAGCGCTTCAAGTGGATAATGATCAAACGTCTTGATGCCAATGAAATTTGGTTTTGGCGGTGTGTATTGATCCCATTCCAATTTTAATTTATTCGCCCGGGACTGTTCAAGCGTAAGATATTGCTTAGCAGATTGACGACCTGCCCGTTGAATTCGGATTTGTTCGTATTCGACTTTTGTTCTTTCCACAAAAGCGTCATTTTCCGCTTTATTTTTGGTCAAAAGCGAACTTACTACGGCTACCGAACGACTTGCATCCAGCACATGTACCACTGGTCCGTTTTGATATTGCGGTTCGATCTTTACCGCCGTGTGGGTTTTGGAAGTGGTGGCTCCGCCAATGAGCAATGGAATGGTCATACCCAGCCGTTGCATCTCTTTGGCAACGTGCACCATTTCATCGAGCGAGGGCGTGATAAGCCCAGACAACCCGATCACATCCACATTTTCAGCAATGGCCGCTTTGATAATTTTGTCTGCAGGCACCATCACGCCTAAATCGACAATATCATAATTGTTGCAGCCTAGCACCACACCGACGATGTTCTTGCCAATGTCGTGGACGTCCCCTTTCACCGTGGCCATTAGTATTTTGCCTTTGGCCGTTATGGTTCCACCTTTTTCGGCCTCAATGAATGGCTGTAAATACGCCACCGCTTTTTTCATCACCCGCGCCGATTTCACCACCTGTGGAAGGAACATTTTACCTGACCCGAACAGATCACCCACCACATTCATGCCATCCATGAGTGGGCCTTCTATGACTTGCAGCGGGGCAGGGTATAATTTTCGCGCTGCCTCTGTATCTTCTTCCACAAATTTGTCGATGCCCCGCACCAACGCATGCGTGATACGTTCCTGAACGGATGCGTTACGCCAGGCGAGGTCTTCGCCGATGACCTTCCCGCCGGTTTCTTTGAAAGATTCGGCCAGTTTGACCAATTCCTCGGTGGCATCGGGATGCCGGTTAAACAACACATCTTCAATACGTTGCAGAAGTTCTTTCGGGATTTGCTCATAAACTTCGAGCATCCCTGCATTGACAATACCCATGTCCATCCCCGCTCTGGTAGCGTGGTAGAGAAAGGCCGAGTGCATGGCTTCACGCACGTGGTTGTTGCCCCGGAACGAGAAGGAAAGATTGCTCACCCCGCCTGAAATTTTTGCACCCGGGCAGGTGGCCTTTATGATACGCGTGGCTTCGATAAAGTTGATCGCGTACTCATTATGCTCTTCGATCCCTGTGGCAACTGCAAAAATATTGGGATCGAAAATGATGTCCGTTGGGGCGTAGCCAACCTGCTCCGTGAGGATCTTAAAAGCGCGCTGACAAATAGAAACCTTGCGATCAATGGTGTCTGCCTGGCCTTGCTCGTCAAAAGCCATGACCACCACCGCGGCGCCAAAACGGCGACAGATATTGGCCTGGCGGATAAACTCCGCTTCGCCTTCCTTCATCGAAATTGAATTGACGATGCTTTTGCCCTGTAAACATTTCAAACCAGCCTCAATGACCCGGAATTTTGAAGAATCCACCATTACCGGCAATTTGGCGATATCGGGTTCGGCGGACATGAGGTTGAGGAATTTCACCATTGCAGCCTCTGAATCAAGCAATCCCTCGTCCATGTTCACGTCGATCACTTGCGCCCCTCCATCCACCTGTTGCCGGGCAACGGTGAGGGCTTCCGAATAATTGCCCTCTTTGATGAGTTTGGCAAATTTCGCGGAGCCGGTCACGTTGGTGCGTTCGCCAATGTTCACAAAATTCGTTTCTGGTCGGATGATAAGTGGTTCAAGACCAGCAAGTTGGGTGTAAG
Source organism: Saprospiraceae bacterium (assembly GCA_030645295.1). Lineage (GTDB taxonomy): Bacteria > Bacteroidota > Bacteroidia > Chitinophagales > Saprospiraceae > M3007. The sequence goes on from JAUSMG010000285.1 coordinate 17,488, forward strand.
CATTCTCCGGCGGGGAAACAGGAACCCTGGGTGGGTACTTCTTCACATGCGCAGCAATGTGCCGGATATGATCCGGCGTAGTACCACAACATCCACCTACGATATTGACAAAACCTGAGCGTGCGAAGTCTTCCATAAAGACGCACATTTCGTGCGCGGTTTGGTCGTATTCTCCAAACTCGTTCGGAAGGCCAGCATTCGGGTAAGCACTGACAAAACAGTCGGCGATGCCCGCCAATGTTTCAAGGTGCGGGCGCATTTCTTCAGCGCCGAGGGCGCAGTTGAGTCCTACTGCAAAAGGTTTGGCGTGTTTCACCGAGATCCAGAATGCCTCCACGGTTTGCCCGCTCAGCGTGCGACCGGAGGCATCGGTGATGGTACCGGAAATTATGACCGGAAGCCTGAATCCTTTTTCTTCAAACACTTCTTCAATGGCATAAATCGCTGATTTGCAGTTCAGTACATCGAAAATGGTTTCCACCAAAATGATGTCTGCGCCGCCATCCACCAAGCCACGAACCTGCTCGGCATAGGCATCTTTTGCTTCGTCGAAGGTGATGGTGCGGAAGCCGGGATCATTTACATCCGGACTTAGACTCAGGGTCTTATTGAGCGGTCCGAGCGCACCGGCCACGAATTT
>JAUSMG010000303.1 GCA_030645295.1 Saprospiraceae bacterium
GACAAAAAGAAATGGTGCTGCTTAACTAGGTAAAAAACGACCGCGAAGCCATATCAACGGAGGATGGTGGACGGTTGACGGCTGACGAAGCAGAAGCTATGGAAACCACCGTCCACCGTCAACCGTCTACCGTCGACCGTCCACCGTCTACCGTCCACCGTCCCCGAATCACCCTCCGCGCCGGCGCCGATGCCAAGGGCCACCCGTTCATCGAAGTGGAGGACAATGGACCGGGTATTCCCGCTGAACTTTTGGAGGAGATCTTCATCCCGTTTTTTACCACAAAATCCACCGGAACGGGTGTAGGATTGAGCATCTCCAAGCAGATCATGCAACTGCATGGAGGGGATATTCGGGTGAGTACGGCTACGGGGGGTGGGGCGAGGTTTGTGCTGGAGTTTTGACGGTTGACTGTTGACTTTCGACCAAAAAAACGCATGTCAAAAGTTGGATATTATCAACCTGGTCGTACCAAGCACCTTCCCCTCCTGTGTTAATTGGAAGAAATAAACGCCATTCGGCAAACCCTTCAGGCCCACGTGCTGCTCGTTAACGCCTTTCTCCACTTTGCCCTTGTGCACAAGTGAGCCGAGTGCGTTGAAAATCTGGTATTGTACGGCCTCTTTTAATGTCCATACTGGGTCAACTGTCAATCTGACTTGATCCTGTGCAGGGTTTGGAGATACCACAAACCACCCTAATTCTTTTTCTAATGGCGCAGTTGCTGACACGGGTGTGTTGATGCCCAGCGTGTCGCAGGGGCTTCCGGGGAGGTCGAAGAGACGGAAGTTGGGGAAATGGGGGAGGGAGCGGGCATTTTTAACCCTCAAGGGTAATGATTTGAATTGAAAGGAGGGTGGGGCGCCGGTTTCAGGGAATGTGAGTGTACTTAAATAATCTGCACGGCTGTGCGTATTGAAAAATAATTTGCCATTTGGCCCATACTGCAAATGGTGCAGGGTTGTTCCCCAAGTATAGTTGTCGAACACATAAAACAAAGTGTCCCAAGTGGGAGCGGGGATGCTCAAGTCAATTTCATATAACGTAGATTGCGAAGCGGTATAAATTTTTTGGTTATTAGGCGAAAACGCAACACCGCCGCCCAATAGAAGCGGGAAAGGCGTTGGCATAAACTGGAAGTTCTCCAACAGCCCGCTACATCGATTAAAATCTGCAATGAAAACTCCTTGGTCTGTATGAAAACGAGCATACTTCGTTCCATCCTGCGAAAAAGTGGGAGCCCCAACGCGCTTTCCATTCATAACTACGCCAGTTTCTTGGATACTTGAATCACTTATCCCTCCACTTCCAAACAGGAAAACATGTATTTTACCGGTCCCCCATTCAGGCATCAAAATCCACCAATCTCGCCCATTTCCATGCCTAACGACTGAAAAAGGTTCCAATTTTCCGCTTAACAACACATTGTTTTTACTGGCTACAGAATTAGTTGTCCCATCAATCACTGTATAGTAAAATGGTCCAAGATTTAAAGCAGTTGTTGTTTCATATACTGCCCCTAGGTGAAACAAATAAAAGAGATTGGGAGAATCTGGCACGGGCAGGATCATCGCACCTTTTTGCACAATGTAGCCCGTTTTGTCGCAAACCCAATCGTGCACGGGGCCTGGATTGATACCTTCGCCATTATTGAGTATTTGCCCATTGGCATCCGCCACAACACATCCATTGGTAAAAAACAACAATTGACCGCTTGAGTCGCTGATAGAAGCGGTTGTGCTCTCTAATTTGATGCCAAGATCCAACGTATCCACCACAACACCATTAGGTTGAAACCGAATGATATAGTTGGCATACCCTGCCACCTGGGGGTATTCTTCAAAACCACCGACCCAGTTTGCGTCAGATAGTTTTTGTGCAGAAATCATGGAGCAGAGGCATTGTAAAATAGCAATGCTTGTAATAGTTCTATTTTTCATAAAATCGTGTTTCACTCTTTTTTCTTGGATTGCTTTTCCCGTTCTTCTTTCATTTGTTTGCTTCTCTCAAAAGCCCATTGTATAGGGCTTGGCGGGCGCACTGCAGGCGTACCCTTTCCGCGCAAGGGACTCAGGATTTTGTAGTCGGTGTCATTTTTGCTTTCTGGCTTGATATATGGCACGTTTCTAAATCCATCTGAAGGCGCCGCGAAACCCAAGGTGTCGCATGGTGATCCTTCCCACTTGCCGAGGCGGTAATTGGGGAAGCGGCACATGGTACCTGAATTGAACACTGGAAGGGTGATGCCATGCTGTTCTACATCCGCTGCAAGCCCTGGCAAATCAGGATGGTGTATGACATGCCATGCCCGCGTACCATTGGCAGTGGCGGAATAGAGCTTGTCCCCATGCATTTGAGCAATCCAGAAGTATGTATCGAAAGGTGGTGTAGGGGAGGAAAACCCATCGTAGACAGCAAGCGTATCAAGTGTGAGCGCAGGGTCGGGGGCTTGCATATCCATAACCATCATTGCCTCGTATGAATCTATAAACAAAAACCGTGAATCTGGAGAAAAGGTTACTTGGATAGAGAAAAAGCCATTTTCATAGGGAATGATTCTAAGATTGCTTAATTGACCTGTGCATCGGTCAAAGTCGTAAATTCTCATGCCACCATAACTGTCATGTCTTATGTAAATCTGCCCGTTGGGCGAAATGGATGCGAAAGAAGTGTTTTCAAGGTCATTAAATGGTGGCCCATACTCTTGTAAAAGCGGGGCATTAATACCATCAGGTCCGACAAGATAAGCATAATGGATGGGCTGAGATAAAAGAGGGGTCAGCACCCACCAGTCGCGCCCATTGCCATGTTTGACCACTATCATTTCATTTTGGGCAGAATCTAATAGCACCACATTTTTTTCCTCAACCCTACCCAGTCCACCATTTTGATTCATGTCTATTCTATTGTACCATAAGGGGGCAAGTACAATCTGTTCCGTAGCTAAAACGTCTCTTCCTCCCATGGAAAAAAAATAGTATTGGTTTGGCAAGCCAGGGATGGGAACTGAGCGCCCTCCGACTCCAATAGGGAAACCATATTTTTGATAATCGTACCAAAAATAGGAAAGATTGATCGAGTCACCCCATTGCATCAGGTTATGCGTCCAATTCTGTAAAGAAATGCCGTTGGTGTAAAATAACAACCTGCCCAAAGAGTCGCTGCAAGCACCACAGTAGGTGCCAAAGTCAATTTTCTTTTCCTCTTTGTAAATTTTAGGCGGTTCGAAATTGAAATCAATCGTGCCCCCTCCGAAAAGGGGATTGTTGGTCGGATTTCCGTATCCAAAAAAGGAAAAAGCGTCGTGTTTCTGGGCAGGAAGCATGGCCCAAGTGACAATGAGCAGCAGGGTAAAAACAAATCTCATATTCGAATCAGAAAAGTGTCTGCCGAATGGAAGTATTCGGCAGACACGGTTTTGTCCATTTATTGGGCGACTTTCACAAAGCGTTTGGCGGCCATCTTTTGGCTATCCAAGATGGCTTGCACGGTATATGTTCCTAAGGGAATGGTACTCAAATCTAAGGTAATCGTTTGGGTATCTGGGCCAAGCTCATCTTCGCGAATCAGCCTTCCCATAAAATCATACAAATATAGCGTTCCAATTTCAAAACTGCGTGGCAGAATTACCTGCAAATGATCGCTCACAGGGTTGGGAGACAAGGTGATTACGCTGCCCTTCAAAAGTTGCGAACGCTCTTCACTACCGTCACCTGCTCCGCTCCCTCCCGGGCACATGGCTTCATCGTTATAGTCTTGTGGTGATTTTTTGAGGATTGCACGTGCTAAAACTACACCATATCCCCCTGAAAAGCGGCACTGATTGGCTACAGATTCCAAACTGGCTTTTTGTTGTGCCGTATAGTTATTTTGCGTGTTGGCAGCAAGGTCATCTTTTAGAACGGTCAACACGGTTTTCAGGTTTGATTCGTACACGGCATTCGTTGTGATGGAGGACAAATATGAATCTAATTGGTTGATTTTGTTCAACCTTTCGCTTAAATGTACTGCCTCTAAGCTTTGTTTTGTAACGTTCAGGCTTTGCAATTGACTGTTCAATCCCAGCAATTCAGCGCTGAGTTGATCCTTTTGGGCTTGCGTTGTAGCCTCGGCCATAGCATCGTGGTTGGCTTTCATTTGCGCCAACACCCCTGATATTTGAGTATAGTTGTCGTCCCATTCTTGCATGATATTGCCAGGAAAGGCATTAGCTTGGGCATATTGTTGGAGCGCGTTGTGCAGTTTGCCAAGATTGGTGGTTGCTTGAGCGGCAAAAAAGGTAGCTTTTGGGCTTCCCTCAGGGCGAAGCTCCGGGTGATAAAACAGCCTGTCGTACAAGCCAAAACCAACCTCCCAGTTCATCTCAACATATCCTTTGTAAACAGGAAAAGTACCCTGAAGATAACGTTTTTCGCTTTCGCTTTCTTCTTCAGACTCCTCTGGACATAAGATTTGTGGCAATTCATTAGGGTCGGGCGTTGCGTCTATGGCTGGCTCGAACCATCCTTGATGCGAACGGGGGTTTGCCCAGTAGATGCTCGTGGGAGTTTCGAAGTAATGAATCCGAAACTTTGACAACTCAATAAATTGTAGATTGGGATTCCCTCCAAAAAAGGCTTCTGAATCAGGCAACCCAGATATGCCGGGCCAAATATTTTTACGTTTTTCCTGTACCCCGATACGGGTAGATCCGGTAAGCATCAGAAGCCCTGTGTTGTGATTGGCAAATAAATTACTGCGCAAAATAGTGCCATCACAATTGCTATGGAAGCGCATGCCTTCGTGGAGGTTGTAAAGATGGTTGCACTTTATTGTATTGTTGCTGGATTCCCATGCAGATATTCCACTTAGGCTTTCAAACTGATCATTTATAGGGCCAGAATAATCTGCTACACCAGTAAGGGTATTATCAAATATCTTGTTGTTGCTTGATTGATAGAGGAAAACACCTTTGTAGAAGTGCTTGGAAGCTCCCACATGCTGCTGATTGAATGTATTATTGTGAACCTCTGCAATGTGCTTCATAAAAATAAAAGTCAACCCGTAGCCTCCCGACAAATTATCAGCTGCTGGCAGTTTTTGAATGTCCTTAAATGTATTCCCAAAAATCCCCAACAGGTCAAATCCAGGTTGTGGTGGCCCTTGACCTACCAGTCCCGTAGCGATAATCGCATGTTTCTCACATCTAAGCGTTCCTGTTGGCAAGCCTGGGTCATCATGGTAGTCTAAAGCATTAACATCGTCTTCAAAGAGGTTGCTATAGATGTTGCACCTTATATAGCGGCTGGCAGGACAAGAAATTCCAGATGTTTCATAGGACTTAAAGCGATTTTGGGAAATATCAAATCGATGAGGGAAATTGGTGAAATCTAACTTGACATGCTGAGTTCCAAAATTAAAAAAACAATTTTGGACGGTCAAACCATTACTTTCAGAATAAATACCTGTTTGGCAAGCCTGAAAAGTTGGGGTTGTATTGTTCTTGCCAAGCCCAAATACATTCAATTGTTTCTGCGACCCTTCGTTATATGAATATATGGCGTATCCCCCGCTGTTAAGATCATAGCCAATATTGTAAAATTTTGTTTTTTGAACAGTCAGATTTGTATTAAAAGAGAACAATGCCTGAATAGGACTTAATGTATTAGGATTCGAATGCGCAAAATCATGTATTGAGTTAATTTCATCTTCACCTCCAATTGTTATTTCTGCCACCGAATGTAACCGAATAGCATTAAGTGGCCTTAAAAAACCATCAAAGGGTTCAATCAAATCATCTGCCCCACTAATATCATTACCTGAAATACCCACCCCAACAGGAGTTAAATAAGCCTCTTGAAGATCAGAAATGTTTTCGCGCCCACCAAAAATGGAGAATGCATTTCTACGAAATGAGTTCTCTTTGATTTCAAATTCTGCACCATCGAAAAGCCTAATTGCAACTTCTGCATCTTCAATGCAATTATTATACGCAAGCAATTTTCCATTTTCTTCTACAATTAGTCCCTTCCAACGCAAATCACAACCATGTAAGTGAGAAGAATTGATTGTTAGGTCGGAATTAATATGCACTCTCGCGCTGGGAGTAGCGCAAACTAATTCCGAGCCCTCTGCAAAAGTGTAAGGTACGTTCATTCTAAGCGGAGACCTGATTTCTAGGTGTTGAGCTTTGTGCTGTGCATCGTTAGAAGGATCATTAAGATCAATATGAGGAAGAACTGTATGGTTTGATATCAAGGTAGATAATAGTACTTCTCCACCAAAAGGACCACTGATTATAGTGTAATCATTTGGGTTCCCTGTATCATAACATTGTACAGGGTAGTCGCATAATGGCTGGGCAAAACTGGGGCTTTGGGCTAGTATAGGTATGCACAACAGGCAAGCTACAAAACGCATTCTTTGTTTTTTTTGTGGAATGATTGTGTTGATTAGATTGCCAAAACTCAAGAAAGCACTTAGATTTTTCATAAATCGAAAGAAGTTTAGGATGTGAAAAGAAACCGTCTCTACTTCTACCCGCCAAGACCTGATGGGTAGAAAATTTGTATTGGGCAATAGGATAAAAATGTGCCCGGTTACAAAAGTGCAGCCCCTTCCAATACCCCCCGATAGCTACAAAGCATAAAATCAACGCCCCAGAAATTATATTCCTTGTAGCTATAAAGTGCCAGTTTTAGCAAAAAGGATACTTAACCCTTTGGTAGTTTGGCCTGAATGTTATTACTTTGTTACGTCTAACACCTTTTTAAACATAACGAGAACAATACCCCTCGCTTTATGAACAAGGCCTTCCAAAATGAACTGCGCCAAAAAATGCGCGAGCTGCGCGATTTAGGCGGCTACTCTCAAAAAGACCTGGCAGATGCAATGGAAATCACCCAACCTTCCTTCTTCAAAATCCAGAACGGTCAAATCAAATTGGCCATCAGCCATATATCTGGCTGTGCTCAACTATTCTGCGTCACCCTTACCGAGTATTTCGCTCTCGACAGAAGACCTTGCAGCGCGTATCAAGCGGAAGTCCCCCCCCCAGGGAGGGTAAGTGAGCGACGCAAAGTTTGGATGTAAGTGAGTAAGACGAGCGGCCAAGCTCCGGGATATTTTGTTTTGCCCCCCTTTCCTAAAAGGTTTCTAAAAACCTCTTAGGGCTCCAACATTTTCCCCAATTCTTCCTACGTTTGACCCATGATTCTAAACCAACATACCCTCGCACTTCGCGCCCAATGCGAAGACCTCGTGAAAGACCTCCAGCAACTCAGCCAGGAAATCGGCCATAAGGAATTGGCGGTTATGGTGGGTGAATTGCGCAATCGAATGAGCGAACCCTTTATGTTCGTCATCGTCGGCGAGGTAAAGGCAGGTAAGAGCAGTTTTGTCAACGCGCTTTTAGAGTCAAGCCGCGAAATCTGCGCCGTGGCGCCACAGCCTATGACCGATACCGTGCAACAGATCCTGTATGGCGAAAAAGAGGAGACGGTGATCGTGAACCCTTACCTGAAAAAGATATTCCTGCCCATCGACATCCTGCGCGACATCGCGGTGGTGGACACGCCAGGTACCAACAGTATCATCGAACGGCACCAGGAAATCACTGAGAATTTCATTCCTGCCAGCGACCTGGTTATTTTTGTCTTTGAAGCCAAAAACCCTTACCGGCAGTCAGCCTGGGACTTTTTCGACTTCATTCACCGGGATTGGCACAAGAAGATCATTTTTGTGCTCCAGCAAAAAGACCTGCTTTCTGAAGCCGATTTGGCGGTGAACGAACGCGGTTTGTATGATTTTGCCTTGAAAAAAGGCATGGGCGAACCAGCCATTTTTGCCACCAGTGCCAAGGCTGAACTCGAAGGTCGCTTCGATGAAAGCAACTTCTCTGCGGTACGGGACTATATCCGTACCCACGTTACAGGGGGACGCGGGGCGGCTTTGAAATTAAAAAACAATCTCACCACTTCGCATCACATCCTGGAACGCCTGCGCAGCGATCTGGACACCCGCGCCGAGCAATTCCGGGAGGACACTGAATTCCGCAACGACATTAGCCTTACCCTGGACAATCAGGAGAAAAAATCCAACCACCACGTAAACCTCCTGATTGAAAATCTGCTCAATGGCTATGACCGCATTACCAGAAGTATCGGCCAGGATCTCGCTGACGGACTTTCATTCCCTTCCCTCCTGAAACGTTCTTTCATGGGACTTTTCAGCAAACAAGCCAGCATCACGGATTGGCTCAACGGACTCGCCAAACAACTCGAGCTCCAACTTAACGCCGAGTTGCGCACCAAACTCAACGATGGCGTAGTCGATCTCGCAGACTCCGTGCAACAAATGGCGAAAATGATCGATCTCAAGATCCGGGCTACCAATACCGTGGTCAAAAGTGACTCTTACATTTTCGAGACCATCTCTGAAAAACGCGCCTCGGTGATGAAAGAACTTCAGGAAGCATTTGCCCGCTTTATGTCGCGCTCCGAAAGTTTCAACGACGGTCGGCTGTTTCCGGAAAATGCCAGTGTATCGCCCAACATCGCGGCAGGGAGCGGGGTGGCCATCGTTGGCCTCATTTTGGCAGGCGTGACGAAAATGGCGGTGTTCGATATTACCGGAGGAGTGCTGACGGGAATCGGAGTTTTATTCGCCGGATTTACGGCGCGGGCACAACGAAGTAAAATCGTGAAAGGCTATGAGGAAGAAATCTCCAAGGGCCGTACGCAGATGCAAGAGGCGCTGGAAGGCAAGTTGCGCGGCTATGTCCGCACCATAAAGGGTCGTATAGGAGACAATTTTGGAGAAATTGATGCGCTTTTGGCCAATGAACAAACGCAAATAGCCAACTTCAACACACAACATTTGGCCTTGAAGCAGCGGCTGGAAGTACTGGACAACGCGCTGGAAATCAGTTGAGTAAAGGCTTATACGATTTTTGATAATATCCTTCCAGGCAACCATTCCGGCCAATCCCCCACTGATTTATTTTTTAAATATTAATATGCTAAAAAGTGGAAACTGGCGTTACTTTTGCATTAACAATTGTGCTCCTCTTTTTAATCCTAACGCAAGAAGTTAACAGGTGCTTCAATCCTTTTCTGGTGCTCCACTCCTCCTGAGGTTAGATATTACGGCAAGCCCTAACGGGCTCAAAAAATGACTTATCACGGCCATAAGGCTGCAGATATAAAGATGTAATCGGTTTTTGGGATGTCCTCTTCCGCAGCAATGCGGAGGGGGATTTTTCTTTTATTTACTCCGCATCCGAACCACCGGACAAATCATCTCTTCCAGACTGATCCCGCCATGTTGGAAGGTGTTTTTGTAATAGTTGTTGTAGTGGTTGTAATTGTTCGGATACAGGAAAAAATAGTCCTCCTTGGCAAAAATGAAGGTGCTGCTGATGTTGGGCCGTGGCAATCCGGCTTTCAGCGGGTCTTTGATGGCGAGCACATCGCGGGCTTCATACTGGAGATTGCGGCCTACTTTATAACGAAGATTGGTGGTGGTTTCGCGATCGCCAACGACTTTGGAAGGCGTTTGTACACGGATGGTCCCGTGATCGGTGGTGACAAATAACTGAACATCGCGGCCTTCCAGTTTTCGGAGCGCCGTCCAGAGTGGGGAGTGCAGGAACCAGGAGCGAGTGAGCGAGCGGTAAGCGCGTTCGTCGCCGACAAGTTCTTTCAATACTTCCATCTCCGTGCGCGCGTGAGAAAGCATATCGATGAAGTTGTACACGATGACCGTCAGATCGTTGTTCAGACAATTCAGGATGTTGTCGTTCAGGTCTTTACCGTGGTTTACATTGGTGACTTTGATGTAATCCCACTTGATGGGCTTGCGGAAAGCACGTTCAATTTGTTTGCCCAAAAAGAAATCCTCCGACATGTTTTTTCCGCCCTCATCGGTGTCGTTTTTCCACTTGTCGGGAAAGTTCTTTTCGATATCAGCAGGCATCATGCCAGCAAAGATGGCATTCCGGCTGTATTGGGTCGCCGTAGGCAAAATGCTAAAGAAATAGCCTTCCTCCTCGGTCCGGAACAATTCATTTAAGATGGGTTCGATGGTTTTCCACTGGTCGTACCGAAGATTGTCGAGCAGCAACATAATGGTCGGTGTGCCACTGCCCACATGTGGTAAAATATGCTTGCGCATCATGGAATGCGACATGATCGGGCCGACCTCTTTGGTCTTGTCCACCCAATCAAAGTAGTTTTTTACCACAAATTTTGAGAACTCAGTATTGGCCTGCTCCTTTTGCTGGGCGAGGATCTCCCCCACTCCGGTAGCCTCGTTGGCATCCACCCGCATCTCCCAGTTCACAATTTTTTTATAGGCTTCTACCCACTCTGTCTGGTTGAGACCGCCTGTGATCTCCATGAAAATTCCGCGGAATTCCTGCTGGTAATTTTGTGCTGTTTTTTCACTGATGAGACGCTTATTGTCCAGTATCTTCTTAAGTGTCAGCAGGATCTGATTGGGGTTGACAGGCTTGATGAGGTAGTCCGAGATTTGTCCGCCGATGGCATCCTCCATTACGTGCTCTGCCTCATTTTTGGTGATCATTACCACGGGCACATTGCGGTTTTTGGCCTTAATTTTTAGCAAAACCTCCAATCCGGTGAGTCCGGGCATGCTTTCATCCAGGAAAACCACGTCAATGTCAGAGGCTTGTTCGTTGTAAATTTCCACTGCATCGTGCCCGTTGGTGGCGGTCACTACATCGTAGCCTTTATTTTGGAGGAACATCAGGTGTGGCTTGAGGAGATCGATCTCGTCGTCAGCCCAGAGGATTTTGGTCATAATTGTTGTGGATAAGTTGATGTGGGGATTTAAGACTTTGAGGTTGGGGCAAATTGTTCTAACGATGCAGTAGTCATTGCGTTGTGCGCATTTGAATAATTTGAAGCAAATGTCTGAAATTCAAACGAGGACCAGATGTAAAATGCAACCACGCCGTAATTGTTCTGTCAGGTTGCCGTCAGTTCAGAGCAATGGTTTTGGTGACTTGTGAAATTACCTTGAACTTTAGAGCCAAATTCTTCAAATTCAGATCAAGTATGACACAAACTACACACACCGGCACTTTCCTGCTGGCACTGCTGTTTTCTATCTTTTCTATTGCCGTTCAAGCCCAAAAAGATACCGAATTTTGGTTCGTTGCCCCTGAAGTGTCCCACCACAACGTGAATCTGGACCAACCGGTTGCTTTTCGTTTTTCCACTTATGGCGCAGCTGCCGTAGTAACGATCTCACAACCTGCAAATCCAGCCTTCCCAACTCAAATCCTCAACATCGCAGCGAATACCAGCGGTATATTACAACTGCCGCCCTTATTCCAGTTTGTGGAAAATACTCCGCCCAATACAATACTCAATAAGGGCTTTTTGATCGAATCCACCACACCCATCACCGCCTATTATGAAGTGATCGGTGATGCCCCCAATAATCCAGAACTATTTTCCTTGAAAGGGAAGAATGCATTGGGGACCACATTTTATACGACCTTCCAGAATGTAACCACCAACTCTCCAACGCATACCCCGCCCCCGCATGCTGCCTTCGATATCGTTGCAACCGAAGATAACACTACGTTGACCATCACACCTTCGCGGGCTATTGTTGGCCATGCAGCCAATATTCCATTCAACATAACCCTCAACCGGGGCCAAACTTATTCGGGAGCGGCAGCCAGTCAATTGGCAGCACAGCATCCTACGGGTTCTAAAATTGTTGCAGACAAACCCATTGCAGTTACGGTAAAAGATGATCTGTTGGAAGGAGGTCCCATTTATGGCGGTTTTTGCCGTGATTTGATGGGGGACCAATTAGTGCCCATTGACAAACTTGGAACGCGGTATGTCGTCCAAAAAGGAATGTTGAATGGCAATGAATTTGCCTTTGTGGTGGCTACTCAAAATGCTACACAAATCAAACTCGATGGAGTTGTGGCCGGCGCCATCAATGAAGGCGAACAACTCAACTTAAGCATCACTGCCGGAGGACACTTTGTTGAATCCTCTGCCCCTGTCTATGTTTTGCAAATGACGGGCAACAATTGTGAACTGGCCGGCGAGATCCTTCCTGCGCTGGACTGCAGCGGCTCTAACTCCGTCCGCTTTGTTCGCTCCACGGATGAGCCTTTTTATCTCTTTTTAACTACTAGAAGTGGATCTGAAGGCGGATTTCTGTTAAACGGGAATGCTGGGTTGATCCAGGCAAGTGATTTTCAGGTGGTGCCTGGATCCAGTGGCGAATTTGTGGCAGCCACTATTCCGTTTTCGGCTTTTGAGGTGCAGACAGGGGTGTCATCCATCGTTTCAAACAATTTGGGACTTTTTCAAATGGGCATATTGAATGGCAATGGCAGCGCCACAGGATGCCGTTTTGGTTTTTTCTCTGATTTTGGAAATAAGGTGGTGTCAGAAACCAATATTGCGCTTTGCCCGAATGATTCGATAGCGATTGACGGCCAACACTATTCCGCGCCGGCAACGATCAACCTCACAATCCCGGGTTTGGGCGACGCGTGCGACACACTGGCTACCTATAACCTGACCTTGAAACCACAGGTCTCCTTTGAAGAATTCATCTTTTATTGCCCCGGCGATACGATTTGGATCCATGGACAAATTTATGGCGGTCCGGGTATTCTCGACCTGATTTTTCCTGGCTCGGGCGATGCTTGTGATACCTTAGCAGTGTATTATTTAACCTTAAAATCGCAAGTTACGATCAACGAAAACATAGCACTATGCCCCGGCGAAACAGTCTCAATCGGTGGTCAAAACTATACGGCCCCTGCTACGGTCAATTTAACACTCCCCGGCTTAGGCGGTGATTGCGATACGCTGGCAACGTATCAACTGAGCTTGAAAACCCAGCCCAGCTTCAGCCAAACCATCGAGTTCTGTCCCGGCGAAATCATCACGCTGGGTGGTAATGAATATACCCAACCAGGTACTATAATACTTACCCTGCCTGCAGCACTGGGTTGCGACACCATCGCAACCTATATCCTGGAGTATCTCACCCCTGCGCCTTCAAACGTGAGCATAGCTTGTCCTGCCAATATCAGCCTGATCACACCGCCTGGAACCGGGCCGATCGCCATCAATTACTCCGATCCCACCGCAGCCACCGATTGCCCTTGTCCCGGCATTGCGCTCCGGCTCACCGCAGGGCCTGCATCGGGCACACTTTTTCCGCCGACCACCACTCAGGTCTGTTGGCAGGCAGCGGATAGTTGTGGACAAGCAGCTTCCTGCTGTTTCTTAGTGACCGTACGCGAGGAAGCTCCTTGCGACATCAAGAACATCGGCTGCATGAAATACGAATTGCTCAGCATCACGGAAGACGCATGGGAAAACCGTACCTATCGCATTAAGGTCACGAATTTCTGTAACAATAAAATGAGCTATACTGCCATCCAGATCCCAGATGGCATGACAGCGATAAGCCCTGCAGAGAACTCGATTTTCACAGCGCCCAATTCTGGTCGGGAATATCTGGTGCGCAATCCCAATTTCTCACCTTTCTATTCCGTACGGTATAAGACCACGAACGACAGTCTTTTCGGTGGAGCATCGGATGTATTGCGCTACACTTTGCCAGCACAAGCGGACGTAACGTATATCCACATCTTGTCGCGCCTGGAGCCACAAGTGTATTACGAAGCGCACATGAATACGTTCAATTGCCCCATTGGTGTTACGCCTCCGGGTGGAGGGAAACCTGCAGCGGAACGTGTTGATTTTGAATGGGAAGTAACTGGAATCAGGCTATTTCCCAATCCTACGAGCGGGGCATTGTATGCTGATTTGTCGGCCTGGGAAGGGCAGGATTTACAGCTGCGTGTTCTGGATAGTCACGGGCAGATCGTATTGCAACAGGGATTGACTGCAACATTTGATTATCAATCACTTGGGCTATCTGAGACCCTGCCAAACGGACTATATTTTCTGGAGATCATCACGTCAGAAGGAGAAAGGCAAATGGCGCAGTTTGTACGGGTGTCCCCATAAAAAACCAGTTTTAGGCCTAGATGCTTGCGCTTTATCGGCAGTTCTGTTTTAAGTGTTCGCACGAGTGAACAGAAATGCCCATTTTATTACTTTAATTTCCAAACGATTATGACACTAACTACGATTCCCAAAAGCAGCTTAATAGCGCTTCTGTTTTCCATGTTCATTTTTCAGGGCAATGCCCAAAACATTGGAGGGGTGGTGAACACCTATACGCCTGTGACGTCCATTTCTGGCTGCGCCAATCATATAATTGGTGTTGAGTCTGCCCAGGGCTTTGCTGTGGGCGATGAGGTATTGCTCATTCAAATGCAGGGGGAAATTATTGACCTTACCAATACCCCTGATTTTGGGAATGTCATCGGTTCCAACAACGCTGGCATTTACGAGTTAAACCGCATCGAAAGCATTTTGGGGAATCAAATTCAGTTGCTTTTCAAAACATCTGGTCCGTATAATTTAGCCGGAAAACTGCAACTCATTCGCGTGCCTGAATATGCGGATGCGACGGTGACGAGCACGCTGACTTGCCAACC
>JAUSMG010000314.1 GCA_030645295.1 Saprospiraceae bacterium
GGATATTGGGATATTGGGATATTAGGTCATTGGACAATATCCCAATATCCTAATTTCTTAATATCCTAATGGTCAGCAAGATTCAAAAAATGATGGTGAAAAAATTCTGGAAAAACGAAAGAAATTCAAAGTCCTAAAACATCGCCCATTTCAAACACACCCCGCTTGTCTGCGATCCACTGTGCTGCCAAAACAGCCCCTGCCGCAAATCCGGCACGTGAATGCGCCTTGTGTTCAATACTGATCTCGTCTACGCCACTATGCCAGCGTACGAGGTGGGTGCCGGGTACTTCGCCTTCCCGGATGGCGATGATGGGCACTTCGCCTGAAGCAAGTGTATCCGGCACGAGCGACCAGCCCTTGTACCGGTCGACCTTTTCTATCATCTCCCTGGCGAGGGTGAGCGCTGTACCGCTGGGCGCATCGAGTTTGTGGATATGGTGGGTTTCCGTCAGGGACACTGCGTACTCTGGCCGGGCGGCCATGAGTTCTGCGAGGCGGCGGTTGAGTGCAAAAAAGAGATTTACGCCCACGCTAAAATTGGATGCCCAGAGCATTGCACCGCCGTTTTCGAGACAAAATTTTTGGGCTTCCGGAAGTCGGTCGAGCCAGCCGGTGGTCCCGCTGACCACAGGTAATCCGGCTTGAAGGCAAAGCATTACATTGTCAAAAGCAGCCTCAGGTCGCGTGAATTCTATGGCCACATCGGCCTGGCGCAACAGCGCTGGAGTAGGAGTATCGTCGTGGCGCATACGCCAGACAATTTCAAGGCCTTGATTTTCAGCGATTTGCTCAATCGCCTTGCCCATTTTTCCGTATCCAAAGAGGCCTAATTTCATGTGAGAGGTGTGAGAGGTGTGAGAAGTGTGAGAGTGTCTCACTCTCTAAGATGTGCAATCTTAGCACTTTTGTATTTTTCCTGTTGCACGAATCCACGAATATTCTTGATGGTCTCGCGGGGTCCCACATCCAGCGCCATATTGACAAGCCAATCTGGCAGACTGCCACCGGGATCGGAGTAGATATAGTATTCCACATAGATCCAGCCACCGGGTCCGGGCAAGAGGGTCCAGGAGGTGTGTGCATCGCGCATCCGAACTACCCCTTTGCTGGCAGGAATAAAGTCGGGTTTGGCAACGCTGGTAGCGATTACACGTCGCGTGACAGGGTCCTGCTCCACTTTGGAATGCACTACAATGTCGCGATCATCCAGCGGCCAGGGAAAATCCAGGCGGGAATAATAATAGGTTTCCCGGTCTGATATTCTTTTGAGTTCGCGGGATTCGGCCACTTTATAACCCCATTTTGGGTAATTTTCAACTTCTGTAAGGAGGGTCACAAGTCCGGAGAGACTAACCTTAAGCGAGGTGACAAGTTTCAATTCATACACATCAGAGGTTTTCCGGTAGAAGACTTTGACGCCCTCTTTTTCATTTTTAAACACCCAACCATTGGTATTTTGGGCAAAAAAGAAACTTGGGGAGAGCAATGCGGTGAAGAGGAGCGTCAGAATTTTTTTCTGCATAAAAATTTAGTTTTTGAATGCGCCGGGGCAGAGGTTAGGATAATGAGATATTCTTGGGCTTTTGTACAAGTAACCGAAAAAACAGCAATACCCAAAAATCGTTGCAGCCACATCTCCCCCCGCCTTCGTACAAGACTTCGGCGGGTAAAAATAACCCAAAACCATGCCGAGTAGCCAATTGCCTTTCAACGACCAAATGTTTTTTTTCGTGGCCAAATATCCCATTCGTCCCTTGTTTTGTACGTTCTTTGCAGCAGGTTCTTTCACATATCATTTTTTTCCTGTATGAAGTCAGCTCATTTTTTTCTTGCCCTTTTATTTGGATTTATTTCCTTCGAGGCATCAGCCCAATGCCCTCCGGGGCAAGATTCCGTCCGGGTTGAAATAAATCACAATAATTTCTTTTTCGAGATTAGTTGGGAAATCACCAGTCTTGACGGGAGCATTGAATATGGCTCTGGTATGTTGCAAGACACGGCTACCAATGTTTATACCGTTTGTGTTCCAGCAGACCAATGTGTGAAATTCACAATTTTCGGTGGCTTTAGTGGTCTTTTCCCCGATGGATGGTATCGCCTTTATGTAAATGATACGCTCGTTTATGCACGACCCAACGGCAGTTTTCAGGTACAGACGGAAACAGTAGAAATTAATTGCCCACCCGGCAGCTCCTGTGTTAGCCCGATTTATCTGAGCCTTGGCGCGGGCACTACCCCAACGGCGGAAGAGACCTGGTTCAGTTTCACGCCAGTAGATACGGGCTTCTACGTCTTCGCTACTTGCGGTGCAGTCTGCCCCACCAAAATTTGGATCTATGACCGATGCGCAGGTATTTTTATTTCCGAAATCCACTTGGGCACTATCTACTACTCGAAGAATGGGTGTCCCGATGGCTCGGCTTCTGTACACCTCAATTTGGAGGGTGGGAAGCAATATTACATTCGGGTGCGCTACCAAACGCTGGGCTGCAGCACCGAACCGGTTCCTTACACAATTACCTATTTGGGGCCAATAGTAGGCTGTCTGGACCCCACCGCTTGCAACTACGAACCACTTGCTACCATCAGCAGTGGCATCTGTCTTTACCCGGGCGACCCCGATTGTCCAATTGCGCCCGATCTTGTCGTGAAGCAGGATGTGTTGCTCAATACGATCGAATTTGTGGATATGTACAATGCCGACCCTTGTCTGATAGAAGCAGGTTGTATGCGTGGACTGGGTACGCGGTACGTCATTCGGTTTGCAACGCAATTTAACAATGAGGGCGATGCCGATTATTGGATTGGCAAACCACCAGAAGACATTAACGAACCATCTACCCAGTTTGTGTTCGATCCTTGCCACCAGCATTGGCACTACATGGGCTATGCTGACTATATCCTGTACAATTCGGAAGGCTACCGCATTCCAATAGGCTCAAAAACCGGCTTTTGTGTGCTTGACGCATTTTGTTTCGGAATAGACCAAAAATTCAACTGTATCAATATGGGAATTTCTGCTGGTTGCGGCGACGGTTATCCCAAAGAAACCCCCTGCCAATGGATTGACATCACAGATATCCCTGCTGGCGACTACACGATGGTGGTACGCATAAACTGGGACAAAAGCCCCGACAAACTTGGCCGCGTCGAAAAAACCTACGACAACAACTGGGCACAAGCCTGCTTCACCCTTTCGTATGATGGCAACACGCCAGACGTGCTGTTCAACCCCGACTCTTGCCAGCAGTTTACCGATTGCAATGGCGAGGTGTTTGGCGACGCGCTCATAGATTGCAACGGCGTTTGCCAAGGGCCTGCACTTATAGGAGATTGGAATCAGGATACTTTGCGCAATGCCACAGACGTAATGGGTTACCTCAATGCTGCCCTTGCTGACAATGGGGTGAGTACTCCCTGCAACGATCTCCATGAAGACGGCGAGATCAATGTCTTCGACGCTGCACTGCTGCTTGAGTGCAACCTGTACGCCGACAGCCAGCAGCACTGGATCCAGCGTTTCCCCTGCCAATTTCCAACGGGATTCCTCAACACCCAGGACCTCGTGACCATTCAGCCGGGAACCCTGGACACCCTGGCAAAAACCTTTAATATCCAGATCGCCAATCCGTTGAACGAGATCCTGGGGTATGAATTCTCCGTCAGTGGGATTGAGATCGCATCGGTAGAAAACCTTGCAACAGAATTTAACGCGGCGCCCATGTTCAACGCAGGCACTGGCAAAATAATCGCACTTGCTTCCGATAAGTCGAGCATCAATAAGAACTTCGTACCCGGCAACTTTCTGCGGGTACACTACTCGAAGCTGACGGCCAACAAGGTGTGCGTATCAGAAATTACAGCGGTGGTGAATGACAAATTTCAACAAAGCAATGCCACGCTCGGCGACCCAAATTGTGTGCCTGTGAATTTCGTGTCTGTTGGAGAACCTGGCACGGCATCTTTTGCGGTGTTTGTCCAACCCAATCCAATGGGCGAAAGCACAACCGTGTTTTTTGAGAATGAAAACGCAGAACCGATGATGTTTACATTGACCGATCTTACGGGCCGCACCCTTCGTTTCTTCAATGATCTGCGCGGCGAATCTGTTAGCATTGATCGTGAAGGATTGCCCCAAGGCACTTATCTGTTTACCCTGCGCGGCAGCCGAGGAAGCGTGAGCGGGAAGATAATAATGCGGTGATTTGGGAATTTGGGGATTAGGTTATGCGGTGATTTGGGAATTTGGGGATTTGGTTATGTGGGGATTTGAGGATTTGGGGATTTGAGGCGCCAGAGGCTGGTATTCGAATTTCTACAGAATGCGCTTGGATGCCAGGCTCTGGCACCTCAAATAACCAAATCCCCAAATAACCACATAACCCAACTCAATCTTACTTTCTTTCATAATTCATTTTTTAATTCAAATTTTCATGAGACAACCGTTACACCGAAGCATCGTTTTTACCCTTGCATTTTTCGCGATGGGTATCCTGAATGCACAATTGCCTACTCCTTTTTGGACTGAAAATTTTACCGCAGGAATCCCTGCAGGCTGGACCTCCGAGGATGAATCCAACCAGAATGTACTCTGGACCTGGTGCGCCAACCCGCTTTTGGGCGACAGCGACCCCGGCTGTTCTCAGCCATGGGACGATGCACTCAACGGCCAGGTGCCCTTCAAAGCCACTACGGCCATTACCGGTTTTGCCGTACTCGATTCTGACGATCCGGGCCAATTGTCCATAAGCCACGTGAGTCAGTTGACCACTGCCCCCATCAATTGTACAGGCAAAAGCCAGGTGTACATCACATTTCAAACACACATTGGAGTTTACTCGTTTGATGCAGAGACCAATGCGATCGTAAGGGTTAGTACCGATGGTACCAATTGGACAGAATACACTGTATTCCCAGGTCTGACTACCACTGAACGCTGGTCAGAAAACCCGGAGACCCCCATCCTTAACATTTCCGCCACGGCAGCAAACCAGTCCAACGTGTGGATCCAATGGGAATGGACCGGCAACTACGAGTATATGTGGAGCCTGGACGATATTGAGTTATACGACCAGGACCCAACTCCACAAAATGACGTGGCCATCAGCGCATTTTTCTACCCGGTGTCCAGCTACTCAACGCCTGTTTCGCAAATCGCCTCAGACACTTTCCAATTTGAGGTCAACCTCAGCAACAAGGGCTTGAATCCACAGACCAACCTGGTTGTTACTGCCTATGTCAAAGAAGACGGGGGCAGCACACTGCACACACAAAGCATTTCGATCCCGTCGCTTGACCCAGGGGTCTCGGACAGTAATTTTATTTTTCCGGTACGTTATGCACCTGAACTCAATACTGGTCTGTATACCGTTGGTTATACACTGACTTCAGACTCGATCGATCAGCGTCCGGTTGACAATGAACGGGAAGACAATTTTGTGGTCAACAACAACTACTTTGCCAAGGAAGACGGTCCGGAGCAGGGCTATCGGCCCAGTGCGGGCGGTGAATGGGCGGTAGCGAACTACTACCGTATGAACGGGGGCAATTTTGAGGTGTACAAAGCAGCTCAGGCAGAATTCGCTTTCTCTACCAATTCGGATGAAATCCCCATTGGCGACGTAGAAGCGGCCCTTTACCTTTTCAAGATCAACAATGATGTAGCGGAGGATTTCTCTGACTTTGACATTTCGTCCATTTTAAGTTCCAGCACTGAATGGCTTGGGGTAGCCAGCTATGAGGCCCCGGACACCATTGATAGTTATGAATTACAGCGGGTTGATATTTCCGATCTCAATACCGGTTTGACGGGAGTTGTGCTCGAACCAGGTGGTCGTTACCTGCTTGCTATGGGGTATGAAGGCGCCAGCAGCAAGGTCTTTCATGCCTTCAATGATGATATATTTTATTATTTCCCCTCCACGTTTATTTTCAATACCGATTGGAATGTCAACGGTTTTGGTGGTGATGTCAATGCTTTGTTGCGGATGTATATTGGTCTGTTGAGTACAACAGATGAGCAAGCGCTTCCGCAAAACACGCTCAATATCTTCCCAAACCCCGTTCATCGTACGCTCCAGCTCGGCATTGAGTTCGTGGAGCCCACCGATGCGACCATTACCATCGCGGACATCAATGGACGTGTGATCACTTTTGAAGACCGCTACGGCCTCACAAAGGAGACCCTTCAATATCAATTGCCACAATTGGCTTCAGGCACCTACCTTGCCCGGATCGCCACGGCAAAAGGAACTTTGACCAAGAAGTTTGTAGTGCAGCAATAGTTGCAAGTTTTCAAGTTTCAAGTTTCAAGCGGGAAGGCCAATATTTTTGACTTTGCCGCTTGAAACTTTTCACTTGAAACTTTTCACTTGAAACTTTAAACTCGCCGCTTTCAAAATCGCAGTAGCCGCTCGTTCTGAGGCTCCGCCGCCACCAAGGCGTTCGCGGAGTTCGGCATAGCCTGCCCGCATGACTGCTGCTTTTTCCGGAGACAGGATTTCAGACAGTGCGGCCTTTAAGTTTTCCTGGTTCAGTTCATCCTGAATGAGCTCGCGGACCATAGGTCTGTCCATGATCAGGTTCACCAGCGAAATGTATTTCACCTTCACCAGTCGTTTGGCGATACGGTAGGAAAGCCAGTTCCCGGCGTAGCAAACTACTTGCGGAACGTCCAGCAAGGCTGTTTCCAAAGTAGAGGTGCCTGATTTCACCAATGCCGCTTTTGATTGCCGCAAAACCTCGTAGGTCTGCCCGCGCAGCAGGCGCACCCTTGGATGTTTGGCTAAAAACGGCGCATAATATTCCGCCGACAACGATGTTGCACCTGCGATAACAAATTGATAATCAGGGAACTCTTCAGTCACCTCTAACATTCTTGGCAAAATCCGGCTGACTTCCTGTTTTCGGCTTCCGGGGAGGAGGGCGATGGTTGGGATATTGGGATATTGGGATATTTGGATATTTGGATATTTGGATATTGGGAGAGTGGGAGAGTGGACGGAATCCCCAATATCCCGATATCCAGATATCCAAATTTCATCCAATAACGGATGACCGACAAATTCTGCTTCGATGCCGTATTTTTTAAAAAATTCTTTTTCAAAAGGGAGTATTACCAAAAGTTTATCCACGTCACGGCGAATGGCGTGAGCCCGTGAAGCATGCCAGGCCCACAGTTGCGGAGAGATGTAATACACTACCGGGATACCCTGTTGTTTTGCCCAGCGTGCTATCCGCAGGTTAAACCCAGGATAGTCGATCAACACCAATGCATCGGGCTGAAAATCAAGAATATTACGTTTGCAAAAATCGATGTTTCGAAGAATGGTGCGCAGGTTTTTGGCCACTTCCACAAATCCCATAAAAGCGAGTTCGCGGTAGTGCTTCACCAGGGTAGCCCCGGTGTTTTGCATCAGATCACCTCCCCAGGCCCGGCAAGCGAGGTCTGGCTGTTGGGCGTAGAGTGCTTTTAATAAATTGGAGCCATGTAAGTCGCCGGATGCCTCTCCGGCAATGAGGTACAATCGCATAATCTGTAAATCGAGTAGGAGAAAGTTAACCCGCCATTTATACCTGACCTGAGGCCAAAGGTGGCGTGATTAACTTTCGTCCTCTCACACCACCGGACGTACGGTTCGCGTATCACGGCGGTTCACTAAGGTTTTACGACGAAGGGTGTATGTGTCCATTAGCGGTACATACCCCTTTTGTTTTAAGCGTTCAATGGTGATCGTGCTTTGCAGGATTGGGCTGTGCGCTATTCGCCAGTAGCCTTTCCGGGTGTTGCCCCATTCATAGGCTTTCTGTTTGATAACACCCAACTTTTGCAGGTTCTTTATCCGCGTCCTCACCCGTTTCCACTGTTTCCAGATGCACATCCGCAACCGGGCTTGCATCCATTCGTCCAGTCGGGTCAGGTGTGACCTGGCGTTGGCCCGGTAAAAGTAGTTTACCCATCCGCGTGTGACTTGTGACAGTTTCAGCAGCCTTTCCTCCATACTGACCGACCAACTTCGTTGGGTGAGACGTTTTATTTTCTCTTTCAGTCGTGTGTAGGATTTTGTGCTGACGCGCGGGTGTATTTCTCCACCCTTGCCATGCCAGAACCCAAAGCCCAGCAGGTTGCCCTCCGAGGGACGCCTTATCCCGGATTTCTCGCGGTTCACTTTTAGTTTCAACCGTCTTTCTATCCAGTCTATCAGGCTGGACAGTATCCGTTCGGCTCCCCTTTGGCTGCTCGTGAAGATACTTATGTCGTCGGCATACCTTACAAACTTGTGGCCCCGGCTTTCCAGTTCCTTGTCCAATAGGTCCAGCATGATGTTGGACAATATCGGGCTTAGCGGGCCGCCCTGGGGCGTGCCCTCCGTGTTCCGCACGATCACCCCCTTCTCCATAACGCCGCTCTCTAAGTAGCGGCGTACCAGCCGTAGCACTCGCTTGTCGAGGATACCACGGCTTAATATGGACATCAGTTTGTCGTGGTTTACACGGTCAAAGAACTTCTCCAAGTCTATTTCTACGATGTATCGAAGTCCGCTGTTTAGGTATTCGGAGGCCTTCCCCAACGCATCGTGCGCTGAACGACCTCGCCGAAACCCATAACTCGTTTCCGAAAACGTCGCATCATATTCCTTGTCCAGTGCCTGAGCAACACAGTGTTGCAGCATCCGATCTATCACGGTCGGAATCCCCAATTGCCTAACCCCCCCGTTCGGTTTCGGTATTTCTACACGCCTCACCGCTTCGGGGCGGTACTTCCCTTCCAACACCGACGTTTGTAGTTCCTTCCAATGACCCACCAGATAACTGAACAACTCCTCCGCTTTCATCCCGTCTATGCCGGGCGCGCCGTCGTTGCTCATCACCTGACCACAGGCAATCAGTAAGTTCCGTTCATTGACGATGTCTTCCAGTGTCACCATAGATAACGCTTAACTGTTGTCGTTTGCAGTCGCTCCCGGATGCAGTCGCTGGATCAACTCTCCTGCCTTATCTCCAGATTCCGTCCTTACCTCCGGCAGAAGTCCCGTCCCTAAAAAAAAGGAAACAGTGTGGCTGTCTTTGCACCAACGCCCTAATCTTGTGGTACAACTGCGTACCTTAATGTTCGGCCCTTCCCTCAAGCTCTGAGGTACTATGGCCTCTGCTGACTTCTGCCGCCTTGTGCCTCGGCACTCGCGCGTGCCCCAGCCTCCGGCTGCCGCAGATCTCCCCGGGTAAGAACGCTAACCTTCCCCCCATCTACCCGCCGCATTTACCATCTTGCGCTCCGGGCAGCGGTAGGGCTTCGTTTTGTTGTGCAAACTCACCCGCGCAAAATGGCCTTGTATGTGGTTTCTGTTCGTCGGGCCAGGGTTTTGCCGCCGGCTTCCTTCAGATTCCATCTCGCGATGGACACCCTTGCCTTGGGCTAACACTCCTCGCTGCCAAGCGTGTAGCGGACTTCCACCGCCGAGTTAGCGCCCGTGCCGGGCGCACATAAAAAGCGGCAACCGCTTTACGCGGTTACCGCTATCATCA
This sequence comes from Saprospiraceae bacterium, assembly GCA_030645295.1. Lineage (GTDB taxonomy): Bacteria > Bacteroidota > Bacteroidia > Chitinophagales > Saprospiraceae > M3007. Next base: position 9,529 of record JAUSMG010000314.1, read on the forward strand.
AAACACGCTTCATTGTGTCAAAGGTAATGGCAATATGATTTGAAATGCGGCTTTTTTTTTGTAATTTTTTCAAAAAAACTGGATTTATTTTGAAGGCAAACCTTAATACAATACTTTCAGGCAGGTTTGTACCAGACCTTTGTTAAGTCGTGAAACTTTACTGTGCGGTCGTAAAGCCCCACAGCAATTTTATACTCTATGATAAATTTCTCGATTGGGACAAACGTTTTATTTCTAACCTGTTTAATGATTAGTTCGGAAACAACCTTATCAATAGAAACAAAGGAATGCTTATAATTATTATACTTTTAATCACCCGCTCTTTTTTTTGAGATAAAAGAATTGTATCCGTTAAGAAATTCACAGAATCAGTAAAATAAAATATTGTGCCCACACCTTCAACTTTATTCGCGTAGAAGGTTAGCGTGGTATTTCTGCACGATACCACTGGTTGATCTTGCGCCATCAAAAGGTTAACTTTTGATATAATTAAATAGAACGAAAGTATTATTATCTTTTTCATACCATGAATTGCTGGGATTTAAGTGGTGCTTTGCGTGGGTCTTACAACCCTGTGAAACAAAAAAAGTCGGCAGCCAAATACGCGGCTGCCGACTTTTTTAAATTACGATTTACGATTTTGGATTTACGATTATTTCGATTCGAAAAATGCTCAAATTTCGCTCACTTCGAATTAAAATAATCGTAAATCGTAA
>JAUSMG010000344.1 GCA_030645295.1 Saprospiraceae bacterium
TCAATGGCGCCAGCCGGGTGAGAGCTGAGGCCAATTCCATAGTTGGAGATGTCCGTGACATCCAGCACCTGATTGTTGTTGATATCAGGGCAGTAACCAGAGACCACACCAGTGTTATCCGCCATGGTCGAGTTCCAATAAACAATGCCAATGTTCGTGCCTGGGTAAAATGTCCAGCCGGCGTCAGTCGTGATGCTGTCGTTGACATAGGTAGCACCGTACCACATGTGGGCTGTACCCGCAATGTCCACCAGCACGTCTACAGTGCCATCTGCTGTAAAGATCGCAGCAGGTGTTGGCGCGTTTGGATCGAAAGGCAGGATGCTTGGGTCATAGCCAGTGTTCACCACGTATTTGTCAAGTGGGAAGTCATTGACAATACGTTTTGTCCAGGTATCACCATTGTCGTCCGATATATACACCAGACAGTCATTCCAGGTATTGGTAATGGCGATGGCGATCGTTGAGCCGTGAGCGTCAATGGAATAGCCCTCTACGTCCGTGCCCGTAAAAGCCGAGCTGTCAATGCCTGGGAGCAATTGATCCTGAATATCCCAGGTAGCGCCGCCGTCTTGTGAACGGAAATAAACCACTACCCCGTCCATACCCTTATAAACAAAGCCACCGTTGCCAACGGGGGCAGTCGAGGCGATTACATGCAGGGTTTTGCCGTCGTTGCCACCAATAGCAAGGCGAGACCAGAGTTGTCCGCCAGGAATGGCAGTAGGGACGTTACCTTCTGTCCATGCGCCAGCACCTGCGGTGCGTTTTGCCCAATGGATGGTAAAAGGGGGGTTTGTGTGGGTAAAGACGTACTCCGTGTTATCCGCATCAACGGCATAGTTAGAAAATCCGGTACGTACGCTTTCCACGCGAGTGGTAGGTTCTGGTCCCCAAGCGCCGTCAGTGGCATAATTGAGGCCCGTTCCACGATCAGGATAGCCCGTTGCATTGGTGCTTAAGGTAAACACTGCGCCGAGGTCGCCGCCTCCATAGTTGTGTACCCGGTGGCCTGCGCCTCCATTGGATTGGAGATCATATACTGTGACGCCCACGTATTGCAGCAGCGAGTTTTCTGCACCCGGGACAGATTCTTTCGAATCGTGACCACCAGTGTTCTCCAAACCAGTGTAAAAGGTTTTTTTAGCCGGAACAGGGGTTAGGTTTGAAGGTTGTGGCAGGAGGTTCTTGATCTTGTTCACCTGCGCGTAGGTAGTTGTGCAAAACAAGCACACAAAGAGGAAAATAAGTTTAAAGCTTCGTTTCATGTTTAGAAAGACGATTTAGTTAAATTTTAAAAGTGAGTAGTTGCTCAAAAAATGCAGCTGCAAAAAACGCATAAAAAACTGAAATTGAGTCATTTAAAGGTAGGGCTTTTTCTGGCAAATGTAAAAAACTGACCAAAAACGCTTAAAAATGACCCGCAGTTTTGTGAAGATCCTATCTTTGCCGTTCAACAGTTACAAGTCAAACTTAACCTGCTCTTTAATTTATGAACAAATTTTTCAACTTTCTCCTCGTGATGGCCCTGTCTTTTGGGGCAGCCCACACCATGAATGCCCAAGGAAATCAAGATGATAACTTCATACTCAGAATTACCGGAGCCAACGGTACCGTTCTGGAATACAGCCAGGTAGCCTGCGAGATCCTCGGAACCGATGCCTGGGGTGGCAGCATCGACGCAGAGTTTTGCGCACCGCTGGTCTGGGCCTATGATATTACTCCGGACTCGATTTGCTGCGATACCATCATCAACGACTACACAGGTAAAGTAGTAGCAATTAGTCGCGGTGCATGCGAGTTTGGCCGCAAAGCGCTTTGGGCCCAATTCGCCGGTGCCATCGGTGTGATCATTTTCAACAGTGACGCTAATGCCACAGAAGATGCCTGCACCATCATCAACATGGGGGCCGGTGCAGTGGGCGCCAATGTCACTATTCCAATGGTCTTTGGTACCAGAACGGTTAGAAATGAGGTCTCGCCCTTGATCAATGCCGGCGGGGCTGAGGTTTGCTTCCTGCAACCACGCTCTTACCAGCCATTCGGCACGTACTCTTACGCAATTCCAGCCTCCCAGGTTTCTCCACAAGGTAACATTGGCCACAGTTTTGTGAACCGTGAAAGCACACCAATTACGGATATGGTGATGAAGGCTGATATCACTGGTCCAAATGGCTATGCGTTCTCTTACACAACGGCAGTCCCTACACTTGCTCCCGGTTTGGACACCCTACTTTATATGGATGCATACACGCCTCCAGCAGAAGTGGGCGAGTACCTGATCACGTTGACGAACAACAAGTACAACGAAAAACGTGATTCGCTCACCCGCAAATTCGAGATTACGGATTACACCTTCGCTACGGACAATCTCAAACTTCAATTGGATGGTGGCGCGGACCGCAACGACCTTTTTGTTCAGGGCGATAAAGCATTCACTTACCAGATCGGCGGCATGTCTTTGACGGGTGAAAACGGCGGAACCGCCACTCACATTACCTTTGGTATAGGTAATATTGACTCGGTTTACTCTGGCAACCCTTCCTCTGATGTGATCGCACTGCTCCTGCTGGATGGCGATGCTGATGGTGATGGAACCATCAACCTGGGTACCAGCTGGGATGACATCAATGGCAACCTTGTTGGTTTTGCAAACTACACGATGAATGGTACAGAAACAGAGGCTGATTTAATTGATGTTGCCATTGACGACATCAATTCTTCCGGTCCGGTGGCATTATTGCCCAATCACGTGTATTACACAGCAGTATTGTATGATGGCATTAACAATGGCAGCGGCCGGAATGTGGCTTTGTCTAATTCTGCTCATGAAGAATATCTCGTGTTCCCAACCGTTGCCATGCACCTTGGTCAGTTCTATAATGCAGCATGGGGCGACCGTTCAGTGGTACACCGTCTCCAACTGGATGGCTTCACGGCTGTAAAAGAAGTTGAGATCAAAACGCTGGATGCTTCTAAGGTAAACATTACGCCTAATCCGGCCAATGAGTATGTGAATCTTGAACTGAAACTGGACGCTGTAAACCCATCGGTTGCAGTTTCTATCCTTGATTCAAAAGGCCGGGTAGTAGTAGGTTCGAAAGTGGAGAAAAACATCCAGAACAGTGTGATGACACTCCAAGT
>JAUSMG010000320.1 GCA_030645295.1 Saprospiraceae bacterium
GGATGATGTCATACTCTGAGCCGAGGTCAATGATCTCACCTGCTTTGGAAATGCCCTGACCGTAAACAATGTCAAAGCTGGCAACCCGGAATGGAGGGGCCAGTTTATTTTTTACCACTTTTACTTTCACCTGGTTGCCTACCAGATTGCCGTCTTTGTCTTTGATGGCTGCGCCACTTTTGCGAATGTCAAGACGAACGGAAGCATAAAATTTCAAGGCATTACCACCCGTAGTGGTTTCGGGGTTGCCGAACATCACGCCGATCTTTTCACGCAACTGGTTGATAAAGATGCAGCAGCAACCGGTGCGACCAATATTTCCGGTGAGTTTACGCATGGCCTGGCTCATGAGGCGTGCCTGGAGACCCATTTTTGAGTCACCCATTTCACCTTCTATTTCAGAGCGGGGTACAAGGGCAGCCACCGAGTCTATCACTAGGATGTCCACCGCACCGGAGCGGATGAGGTTTTCAGCGATCTCAAGGGCTTGTTCGCCATTGTCGGGCTGGCTAAAAAGGAGGTTGTTTACGTCCACACCGAGTGCTTCGGCATAAAAGCGGTCGAAAGCGTGTTCTGCGTCAATAATGGCCGCGATGCCCCCTTTTTTCTGGCATTCCGCAATGGCGTGAATGGCCAGGGTGGTTTTTCCTGAGGACTCGGGACCGTAAATTTCGATGATACGACCTTTTGGAAGGCCGTTGCAACCAAGTGCAATGTCAAGGCCGAGCGAACCTGTGGAGATGGACTCTACTTCGACCGCTTGTTTGTCGCCAAGGCGCATGATGGTACCGCGTCCGTAAGTTTTGTCGAGGCGGTCAATCGTGGATTGTAGGGTTTTAAGGCGTTCTGCTTTGTCGTCTGCCATGCTGTTGTTTAGTTTATGGTTGTTAGAATTTGGCGATTCCGGGGTGCTTTTTTGTTTGATTTTCAAGGACTTAAATTTTTATTTTTGTTGAACCAGCACCTCATTCAGGTGATTTGTGGCACAAAAATAAACAAAATGTTTTTTATCAAAACATTTTGAGGGAAATTTTTCAAAAAAATTTTAAAGGCTAAACGAAGTGCCGAATTATGAAGGTATGCAAAATTTTTATTGGCCTCAAATAAAAAAGTCCTATATTTAGACTTAGACATACAGGATATTCACTGGCATAACATTTTTAACGACTTACCTAGTCTAATAAAAATCTACTATGAATCTATCAGGCAATACCACCTCCGTTTGGATGGATGTAAAACCAACACAAACCTTTGATACGCTGAATCAATTCGTTGAATGCGACGTCTGCGTCATCGGTGCTGGAATCGCTGGCTTAACCACTGCTTATATGCTCGCCAAACAAGGCAAAGATGTGATCGTTGTGGAAAAATTTTCCCAGATTGCCCAGGGCGAAACCGGGCGCACGACAGCACAGTTGGTAACTTTTACGGACTTTTCTTACACACAACTCAAAAGGATGCATGGCGACCAGGTGAAGCTGATCGCTGAAAGTCACCGATATGGACTGGAAACCATCGGGCGTATTGCACTTGATGAAAAAATAAACTGTGATTACCGGAGCGTTCCGGTTTTCCTTTTTGCTCCGCGTGAGGAGGATTATGAAAAACTGGATAAGGAGGCTCAAACACTTCTTGAAATGGGCATCATGGTTACCCGGCATGCACGGCTGCCTACAAAAGGACTTCCGGAATATCCTTGCATAGAAGTTCCAGGTATGGCGCAAATGCACGCTTTGAAGTATATGTATGGTTTGGGGGATGCCGTGGAACGTCGCGGGGTGAAAATTTATACCAATACTAAAGCCACAACCATTGATGAAAAGGATGCTCATGTTGAAATAAAAACGGCGGAAGGCCATCTGATCCGTTGTCAACACCTGGTCACCGCTACCAATTCTCCGGTGAGCGTTTTAACAGGCGTCCACTTGAAACAGGCTGCGTGGCGTACCTATGTGGTAGGCATGCGTGTAGAGAAAGGATCCCTGCCCTATGCAATCTGGTGGGATACGCTGGAACCCTATCATTATGTCCGCCTTGTAGAATTTCCTGACTATGACGTTTTAACTGCAGGTGGGGAAGACCATCATACGGGTCGGGACGAAAAAGGAGGGCCTGATGTGGACACAGAAGAAAAAGGAGAAACGCCCGAACGCTTTGAATCGCTGGAAAGCTGGGCTCGCGAAATTTTTCCGCAGTGTGGTGAATTGCTTTATAAATGGTCAGGACAAGTCATGGAATCTGCAGATGGCATCGGGTACAATGGTCGGCAGCCTCATAAAGACCGAAGCTTCATCATTACAGGCGATACGGGGAGCGGCACCACCAATGCTACTTTGGGCGCGCGACTGATCACCGACCTTATCACTGGGGTCGAAAACCCCTGGGAAAAACTTTATAGCCCGTCCCGATTAAATTTGCGCGCAATTGATGAACTGGTAAAAGAAGGCGCGGCTGCTTTTTGGCAGTTTAAAGAACATGTTACTTCCGGCGACGTGGAAAATAGCAGTGAAATTGCAAATGGCTCTGGCGCCATCATACGTGAAGGTCTGAAAAAAGTCGCCAAGTATAAAGATGACCAGGGTGAATTACACAGGATGAGCGCCATTTGTCCGCACCTGGGTTGTGTAGTACAATGGAATGGGGTCGAAAAATCCTGGGACTGTCCATGCCACGGTTCGCGTTTTGATTGTTATGGGAAGGTGCTGAATGGTCCTGCAGTGAGCGATCTGGAAACGATAGAAGTTGAAGCTGCTGATCTCTGAGGGGGGTGTTTGAGTAGGCAAATGGGCCACGGATGACAGGGATGAGACACGGATTATTTAGATTCTGTGTAATCCGTGTCCCATCCGTGTCATCCGTGGCCCAGCCCCTATCCCGCTACCGGGAAAATCTGCGCCATTATATAGGCGAAGATGCCAAAAACTATGCTTCCAATGAGCAATCCGAGTGCAGCGGCACGGTCATTGCTGGTTTTTAACATAAAAAAGCCTGCTACAACGCCGCCTGCCACAAGCAAGTACCAGGGAATAAGGTATTGAAGGACACAGGCTATGGCGAAAACCAAAACAACGCGCAATAGGATGGGAAAGAATGATTTCATGTGAAATTCAATGAGTGCTATGATCCATGCCCCAAGAGTGGGCGGCCAAAGGTAAAACGCAGAGCGCTGGAAAAATCGAGCGTGTTCAGAAAAGTGTGGCACACC
>JAUSMG010000327.1 GCA_030645295.1 Saprospiraceae bacterium
CAACGGTCGGGGAGGCTGCTTTTATGTTTATTCGAGGATTTGGTTATTTGGGGATTTGGTTATTTGGGGATTTGGTTATTTGGGGATTTGGTTATTTGAGGTGCCAAAGCTTGGTATTCCTTTTCACCAAAATGCAAGAAAGAAATGTCAAGCTCTGGTACCCCAAATAACCAAATCCCCAAATAACCAAATCCCCAATTAACCAAATAACCAAATCAACAACCACTCATGATAGAATTAAAAAACATCGAACGCTATTACCCCGCCGGCTCGCTTAAGACCTATGTACTGCGCTATGTGAACGCCCACATTGCCGAAGGAGAATTTGTGAGCATTATGGGGCCCAGTGGCTCGGGCAAAAGTACCCTGCTTCATATCCTCGGAATGCTCGACGAGCCGACTGATGGGGAGTTTTGGTTTCTGGGAGAGGCCGTGCACAAGTTCAACGAACGCCGCCGTACCGAGATGTACCGCGAGTACATTGGATTTGTTTTTCAGGCTTACCACCTCATTGACGACCTGACGGTGTATGAGAATCTTGAGACCCCGCTGATTTACAAAAAAGTCCCATCCGCCGAGCGGAAAAGCCGCATCGCCGACCTGCTTGACCGTTTCAACATGGTGGCGAAAAAAGACTTGTTCCCAGCCCAGCTTTCCGGTGGACAGCAACAACTCGTGGGCGTGGCACGGGCCTTGATCGGTCGCCCCAAACTGATTTTGGCCGACGAGCCCACCGGCAATCTGCAGAGTCAACAAGCCAAAGAGATCATGGAAGTTTTCCGCCAGCTCAACAAGGAAGATGGCGTGACCATCGTACAAGTGACACATTCTGAGGAAAATGCGAAGTACGGAAACCGCATACTGCACCTGAAAGACGGTCGCGTTGAAAACGAGGAATTGGTGAAATGAACGGTTCTTAAATCAATGCATCATGTTCAGAAACTATTTTAAAATCTTAATCAGGAGTTTGATGAGAACTCCTCTGAGTTCATTCATAAACATTGTTGGATTATCCATGGCCATAGGTGTCTGCGTCTTCATATACGCTTTTGCTAATTGGACATACAGCACTGACCAATTCCATCGATACAAGAACGAGGTATTCCTGGTCACCTTCCTGGCCAATAGAGACGGCACATTACAGCAATATGGGCAGACTCCAAGGCCTCTCGGTGAAATGCTCAGAAAAGACTTTGCGCACATCAAAAAGGTGTGCCGGGTCGATGACAGAAATGTAGTGTTGAAATATGAAGGCAACACCTTTCATGAACGGGTGCGCTATACAGACCCGGAGTTTTTGGAAATGTTTACGTTCCCATTGAAATGGGGTACTTCTAACTCATTGTCGGATGTGAACAACATTATCCTCAGTGAGAAAATGTCTATCAAGTACTTTGGAGAAGAGAATCCAATCGGCCAGAATATTCTGATGAAATTTGACAAAGTCAAGAACAAAGTATTTAAGATCACTGGTGTGGCAAAATCCTTCCCAAGGGCACGTACGATTGGTTTTGATTTCCTAATCAATTTTGAAAACCTCCAGGTATCCGATCCTGATTATGACTTCCAAGACTGGAATTCTTTTGTAAATGCTACGCTGATACAAGTGGACAATCCATCTGATCTTGAGTCTATTGAACAGGGTATGGAAAAATACCGGATCATCCAAAATGAAGCGGTAAAAAAAGACTGGGCCATTGCTGCTTTTGCTTTTGAACCTTTGGCTACTTTGCATGAACGATCAGAAGACATCCGGGATGACATTTCACGAAGCTCTAAGGATAATTATGCGTCGATTGTTTTCTTATCCATCATAGGCATATTTATGCTGGCTCTGGCGTGTTTCAATTACATCAACATAGCCATTGTTTCTGTGGCTAAAAGGCTTAAGGAAATAGGCATCAGAAAATCCATTGGAGCCACGAGGAAAATTGTTGTTGTTCAATTTTTATCTGAAAATATTGTTATTACGTTTTTTTCGCTCATTCTGGGACTTGGTTTAGGGGTAAGTGTTATCATTCCATGGTTTGAACAAATGTGGGGTTTTAACATGGCCTTCCAACTAATGGATAAAAATCTATGGCTTTATCTTTCTGCTATTTTGCTTTTAACCGGGGTGGCATCAGGCCTATATCCTTCTTTATATATCTCAAAATTTCAGTCAATAGAGATTTTAAAAGGATCTGTAAAGTTTGGACGGAAAAATCCCGTAACGAAATTATTGCTGGTGTTCCAATTGATCTTAGCTTGTATCCTCATTACAAGTGCTGTTATGTTTACTCAAAATTCAATCTACTTAGCAAACCGAAGTTGGGGATACAATCAGAGAGAAGCCTTGTACATAAGTGTATCGGATCATTCTGATTTTGAAAAATTGAAAGTGATAGTGGCGCAGAACCCTAATGTAATGTCTATCGCTGGGTCCAGTCATCATCTTGGCAAAAGCAATGCTACCACCGTTTTGCACATGCCTGATCGTGAATACGAAGCCGATCAATTATCGGTCGATGCAAAGTATTTTGAGACGATGGGGTTGCATCTGGCAGCGGGCCGTGTTTTCAACAACCAGGAGGGAAGCGACAAGCAGACTGTGATCGTGAATGAACTTTTGGTGAAAAACATGGCATGGTCACAACCAATTGGCCAGCAATTCGAAATCGACAGCAGCCGATTTGTGGTGATCGGTGTGGTAAAAGATTTTCATAGCTATAGCTTTTTTATCCCCATAAATCCTACTATTTTCAGGGTAGCCGACAAAGCAGATTTTCGTTTTTTATCCCTGAAGGTAAGACCTGGGTCAACACTGGAAACTTACAAAGCAATACAGACTCAATGGGCTGTGCTTTTTCCTGACGATCCTTTTCAGGGTGGCTGTCAGGAGGATGTATGGGGTAATTATTATGAAGAAATCAGTATTCATGGCAAGTTTTGGAGAGCGGTAGCTTTCATGGCTTTGATGTTAGCGATCTTAGGATTATACGGTTTGATGTCGCTTAATGTGGCAGGAAGAGTGCGCGAATTCAGTATCAGAAAAGTGTTGGGAGCAGGACTAAAAAATATTGCTGCCAGCATCACCAGGCAATATTTGATTTTGTTTGCCGCGGCGTTGATCATCGGAGCTCCGGCAAGCTATATACTGCTAAAGTTCGTACTCGAATATGCTTACACTTATCACATGCCGATAAATTACTCTGGTGTTGTTATGGCGGTGGCTATTCTGATACTAGTTCTGTTAACAACAGTTTCACTTCAACTCAGAAGGGTTTTAAAATCCAATCCTGTGGATGGATTGAAGGTGGAATAGTACGGCTGCTTTAGGCAACCTTTACCATCGGCATTCAGAGCATACGAGCGGCATTGGCAAACCCGGTTGGGTCGCTCCGTTCGGAGTGACGAAATCCCGATTTTTCTTCGGGATTGAGTCGCTGCGAACGGAGTGATTTGAGCCAAATGAAACATGGGTATCCCGAATTTGAGTTCAATACGTCCCAGCGGGACGGAATCTTTGTAGAAATGATAATATCGATGAATAAGCGTGCCGTAGGTACGCTATCTAAAAAATAAGCTATGAAACTTATCAAAAATGCTGCGGCAACTCTATTCGTTCTAATTGCTTTTGCCAATTTCCCAGAGGCCCAAACCTCTGCCGAAGGGTACCTGCAATTGGCTGAAAATTTCAGGAAAAATACCCAGCCAGATAGTGCCCTGGTATATTATGAAAAAGCGTCCGTAGAGTTTCAAAAACGCAGTGATTTTGAAAATTTGGCCAATACTTACAACCAAATGGGTATCATCCTGACCAGGCAGGACAAATATGAACCTGCTAAAAAATATTTGGAAAAAGCGCTGCAAATTGGCCATACTTCGCTCGATACCAACCACTTAACAACAGCCGTATCCTATCTCAGCCTCGGCGTGGTATATGCCGCTGAAGAAAAATACGATAAATCCATAAAGTTTCACAATCAGGCACTTGCAATTCGTCTGCTGAAATTGGGGGAATATCATGCCGATATTGCAACCAGTTATGGAAACATAGGCAACGTTTATTTCAACAGTAAAAATTACGACAAAGCTATTGAAGCGCATACAAAAGCGATGATCATCCGGGAAAAGATTTTTGGCGAAAAAAGTGTTGAAACCATTCAGTCCTATACGAATTTAGGCAATTCCTACAGAGAGAAAAAAGACTATAAGATCGCACTGGAGTATTTTGACAAAGCCTTGCAAAACAAAATATTGCAACGAGGATCAGGACATTCCGAACTGGCCAGATTTTATAAGAACATCAGCGAAGTGTATTATTTGATGGATGATAAGATTCAGGGAGATTTTTATAAAGTCAGATCTGGGAATTAGATGCTAAGCAATTGTTTCAAACTCGCCCAGCGCAATTTGCGCCGCAACGGAAAATAAACCTCAATCAAAGGTCGGCAAGCTGTTCCAACTCCGTGCTGCTCCATGGATGCGGTTCTGATGCTCAGTACCGGCGTACACCAAAAAAGATTGGTCGGGTGGCGTCTTCGATATTTTCTGAAAGTAGGCCAAATTTTTAAAAAAATCAGGTTTCAACGTTTGGCTGGATTTGATTTCGATGGGGAATATTTGGCTACTGTCTTCGACCAAAAGATCTATTTCATTGCCCGTGCTATCGCGCCAATAGTAACAGTTCGGGCGAAGACCTTGATTCAAGCGACGCTTCATAAATTCGACTACAATGAAATTCTCAAACAAGGGGCCGCGCATTGGGTGGATTTCTAAATCAGATGCGGAACGAATTCCCAATAAGGAGCAAGCAAGGCCCGTGTCGTAAAAATAGAGTTTAGGGGTTTTGAGTAGCCTTTTGTTGAAATTTCGAAAATAGGGAGGCAGCAAAAACGCGACAAAACTGGTTTCCAACACTGAAAGCCAACTTTTAATGGTCGGCTGAGAAAAATTGGTGTCGTTGGACAATGATGTTTGGTTAAAAATCTGGCCAATATGCCCAGCACAAAGCCGCACAAATCGTTCGAACGAAGCCAAATCGCCAATGTTTTTCAAAAGCCGAACGTCTCGTTCGAGGTAAGTGAGCAGGTAGGAAGGATAAAACAAGTCAGGGGGAGTGCCTTGGTCATAAATACGAGGATAAAAGCCCTTGACGATGTATTCAAATGGGTTGTCCAATTGATGAATAGTCCCATTAAGTTCTTCGGTTGAGAAAGGCAGCAGGTTGAAAACAGCAACACGTCCGGCAAGGCTTTGAGTTATTTTTTCCATCAGGAGAAAATTCTGAGAGCCGGAAAGGACGTATTGCCCATTGCGCCCAGAGCGGTCTACCTCTACTTGAATGTATGAAAACAGTTCTGGGACATATTGCGCTTCATCAATGATAAGTCCGTTGGGGTATTGTTGAAGAAAGCCAATCGGGTTTTCGCGAGCATATTGGCGGGTTGGCAAGTTTTCAAGATTCGCGTATGCATAGTCTGGGAATGCCAATTTGATTAAAGTTGTTTTGCCGGATTGCCTTGGCCCTGTGATACTCACAACTGGCATGGTGCGAGCAGCGGACTGAATAAACAAGGTTAGTTTTCGTGCTATCATAATCAAAAGTCGCTGAGAAAAACTATAAAAAAATATTGCAAATTTAAAGTTCAACTTCTAATTTGCAAAAAATAATTGCAAAATAATCATGTTAACAAACAATCTTAAACTCGCCCTGCGCAACCTGAGCAATCAAAAAGGATTTGCTATACTTAACATCCTGGGCCTGGCAGTCGGCGTTGCAGCCGTGTTGCTGATCTTTCGCATGGTTCACTATGAATTGAGTTTCAACAAAAACTTCCAACACTACGATCGCATCGTGCGGGTGGTAACCCAGGATGTTGGCTTGGATGGGGATGAAAGTTATACACGCGGGGTGCCGGTGCCGGCTATGTCGGTGGTAAAAAACACCGTGTCACAATTGGCCGCAACCAGTAAAATCAAAGAATATTGGCCGACGGTTCTCGTGCCCAATCCAACGGGAGGCCCAGCCCTCAAGAAGTTCAGCATTGCTCAGGAGAAAATTTCCTTTTTTGTAGAGCCTGAATTTTTTCAAGTATTTGATTTTCAATGGCTTACGGGGGATAAAAACACGGCGCTCAAGGAACCCAATACGCTCGTCCTGACTCAAACCATGGCAGAAAAGTGCTTTGGGAAATGGGAAAATGCCCTCGGGCAAACCCTGATTATTGAGAACGATCCCATGACGGTGCAAGGCGTGGTGGCGGACGCGCCCGTGAATTGTGACTTGCCCATCAGCCTGGTCTTGTCGTATTCCACCCTACTAAGCAACAAAGAAAAATATGAATACAATGAAGACTGGGGCAGTACCAGTTCCAACGACCAAATGTTTGGCCTTCTAGCAGATGCCAGCCAGTTGCAGGCGGCCAACAATATGATCACGCAAGTGGGCCAAAAAGAATACGCCGAGCAAGGGCGCGGCAATCGTTCGTCCCGACAACACCTCCTTCAGCCCTTATCAGAACTGCACTATGATGATCGCTTCGGCACTTCGGCCACGCACGTCATTTCGAAAAGCCGGCTGTGGGTACTTTCTTCCATCGGATTTTTGGTCCTGCTGATGGCTTGTTTCAACTTCATCAACCTCTCCACCGCACAGGCGCTGCGCCGCTCCAAAGAAGTGGGTGTTCGCAAGGCGCTTGGCGGAAGTCGTGGCAATCTGTTTGGCCAATTCATGTTTGAAACGGCTTTGGTTGTCCTGTTTTCCTTGGTTGTTGGGACATTTCTTGCATGGGCGGCTTCGCCATTACTGGAGCAAATTTCGGAAGTGCCAACCGAGTTGCCTTTCCTGAGCCAGCCCATCGTGTTAGGATTTTTGGCCGTGTTGGGCATAGTGGTCACCTTGCTCTCAGGCTTTTACCCGGCGCTGATCCTGGCCGGTTTCAACCCGATCCAGGCCTTGAAAAACGACCGCTCAGAACGTTCGACTGGAAGCGGCGCTGTACGGAAAGGTTTGGTCGTGTTCCAATTCATGATTGCGCAAGCACTGGTGGTAGGCACCATCATTACACTGGGACAACTGGACTATGTGCGCAACATGGATCTGGGTTTTAAAAAAGACCTAGTTTACACTTTCGGGATCAATGGCGATAGCCTTAGTCAGTCGAAATTGGCAGGACTGAAACAACGCCTTTTACAGATCCCAGGCGTGGAGTCTGTAGCATTTGGCAGCGACCAACCAGCCTCCGGCAGTACCTGGGCCAACAATTTTGCCTTCGGTCGTGGCACGGAAGACCAAAAATTCAGCACCACCATGAAGTTCTGTGATGCCGATTATCAAAAGACCTACGGCCTCGAATTGGTAGCCGGGAGATGGCTGGAGCCCTGCGACACAGCGAAGGAATACGTGGTGAACGAAACCATGCTGAAAAAGGTGGGCATTAAAAACCCGGAAGAAGCCATTGGGAAAGAAGTTCGTACGGGCCGTAACCGCTGGCGTCCGGTGGTCGGGGTGGTGAAAGATTTTCATGCGCATTCAGCGCACCGAACCGTAGAGCCGCTGATGATGACCACACATCTCAAACGGATGTACAATGCCGGGGTTAAAATCACGCCTAAAAACATTTCGACTACCACGGCCGCCATCCAAAAAGAGTTTGACAGCAGCTACCCCGAACAGGTGTTCGACTCAGCATTCTTCGACGAGAGCATCGCCGAATTTTACATTGCTGAAAATCGTTTTTCGGCCACCTGCAAAGGCTTTGGATTGTTGGCCATTTTCATTTCCTGCCTTGGTTTGCTGGGCTTAGCTGCACACGCCGCGCAACGTCGTACCAAAGAGATTGGGGTAAGAAAGGTCTTGGGCGCCAGCATATTTGGTATAACAGGGTTGCTGGCCAAGGATTTCCTGAAACTGGTCATCATTGCAATAATCATTTCATCCCCCATTGCCTATTATTTCATGGACAAATGGCTGGCAGATTTTGCCTATCGTATTGATATTCAATGGTGGATGTTTGCAATAGCCGGGTTAGGGGCAATCACCGTGGCATTTATAACGGTGAGTTTTCAATCCGTAAAAGCGGCGCTGGCTAACCCGGTTAAATCGCTTCGCAGCGAGTAAATTA
>JAUSMG010000331.1 GCA_030645295.1 Saprospiraceae bacterium
TCATTCACTCACTCATTCACTCATTCACTCACTCACTCAATGAAGCATACCGCAAAAGAAAGATTCCTCCAATACGTCACCGTTGATACCCAGAGTGATCCTGACAGCCCCAGTCAGCCCAGTACTGAAAAACAAAAGAACCTCGGCCGCATCCTCGTGAAGGAACTTCTGGAAATGGGCGTGAGCGACGCACACCTCGACGAATTCGGCTACGTTTATGGTACCATTCCTGCCAATACCGACAAAAAAGTACCGGTCATCTGTTTCTGTTCGCATATGGATACCTCGCCCGACTGCTCCGGCGAAGGGGTGAGACCCATGATCCACACCAAATACAAAGGACAGGATCTGATACTTCCCGACGATAAATCCGTGGTGATCCGCATGAGTGAACACCCGGACTTAAAAGACCAGATCGGGAATGATATCATTACGGCCAGCGGCACTACACTGTTGGGCGCCGACAACAAAGCGGGTTTGGCGGCCATCATGAGCGCCACGCATATTTTGTTGAACAACAAGCAGTTGAAACACGGAAAAATCCGAATCCTTTTTACTCCCGACGAGGAAATCGGACGCGGCGTGGACAAGGTGGACATGAAAAAACTAGGCGCAAAATTCGGCTACACCATCGATGGCGAAACCGCTGGAAGCATCGAGAATGAAACCTTCAGCGCCGATGGTGCTGTGGTCACCATTCATGGCATTTCGGCACACCCTGGCTTTGCAAAAGGCAAGATGGAAAACGCGCTGAAAATAGCGGCCCGCATCGTCGCAAAATTCCCCGATAAACTCAGCCCGGAACACACTGAAGGCATGCAGGGCTTCATCCATCCGGTTCATTTTGAAGGGAATATCGAAAAAGCAACCATCAAACTTATCCTGCGCGACTTCACCGAGGCTGGACTGAAACGCCACTGCAAAACCTTGCAGCGTATCGTGGACAGCGTGATCAAGCCATTCCCCAACAGCCGCGCCGAAGTAAAGATCAGCGAGCAATACCGGAACATGGGCAAGGTGTTACGCCGTCACCCACAAGTCGTGGCCAATGCATTAGAGGCCCTCAAGCGCGCGGGGTTCCCCAATCCGATCCAAAGCAGCATTCGTGGCGGGACGGATGGTTCCAGGCTGTCGTTCATGGGTTTGCCCTGCCCGAATTTGTTTGCCGGAGAGCACGCCTTTCACTCCAAACAAGAATGGGTATCAGTGCAAGACATGGAAAAAGCGGCGGAGACCATGGTGCATCTGGCGCAGGTTTGGGAAGAAAAAGCCTGAAAGGGACATTGGACACTGGACTTTGGAGATTGAACCCATCACTTCATCATTTCATCACCTTTACCCGCTGTAGTCTTAGCGAAGGAGGGTATCACTTTATAAATACTATGGAA
Source organism: Saprospiraceae bacterium (assembly GCA_030645295.1). Taxonomy (GTDB): domain Bacteria; phylum Bacteroidota; class Bacteroidia; order Chitinophagales; family Saprospiraceae; genus M3007. Next base: position 1,389 of record JAUSMG010000331.1, read on the forward strand.
GATTTTTGGAAAAAAGCATCCGACACCGCCAAGGAAACCCTTGACAAAGCAGGCGATGCCGCCGAACAAGCCGCCGCCGTTGCTGCTGAAAAATTGGCTGAACTAAAAGTTGCAGCCACAGAAAAATTCAACGAACTCAGCGAAAAAGCTGAAGCGATGGCCGCCGAAGACAAAGCCGAAGCCGATAAAAAACGCGCTGAAGCAAAGGCCGCCAGGGAGAACGTTGATGCGCACGAAGGTGGCGCATTGGGTTACCTCGGCGACAAGGCAAAAGAAATTATGGAGGATGTAAAAGAAGGCGCCAGTGAATTGGCCGAGGAGGACAAGGATTTCTGGCAAAAAGCAAAGGATTATGTGTCTGGAGAAGAAAAAAAATAATGTGACAAATAAATAATGTGGTCAATGTGGCAAATGTGGTCAATGTGAGCGCTCACATTTGCCACATTTGCCACATTTGCCACATTGACCACATTCATCACATTGACCACATTTATTTAACTGGGAGCCAGAAAGAAATTCGGGTGCCTTTCCCGGGTTCGGAAGTTATTTTCAGGTCGCCGCCAATGTCCTGCGCCCGTTTTTGCATACTGCTGAGTCCAACGCCTGAACTGCCCTTTTCCACAACGTCGAAACCAATCCCATTGTCGGCCACCAAAAGCGTCATCTTTTCTGAATCGGCCAAAAGGCTGATGTCCATGCGGGTGCATTCACTGTGCTTCATGGCATTGTTGATGGCCTCTTTGAAAATGAGGTAAGTATTGCGCCGCGCTTCAATATCAAGTTCCATTACCGGGAGGTTGCGCGGGATATTGAGCTGATAATCAATATCCTTTGCGTCCAGGAATTTTTGTGCGTACTCCCGCATCCGATCCGCAATATCATTCAAATAATCAGGATGGGGCTTCACCGCCCAGATGAGGTCGCTGATGCTTTCGAGGGTGCTCTGGGCACTTTTGCTGATCTGTTCGAGCAGCGGCGCCGCATCGGGCACCTTGTGGGCAAATTGCTGGTGCGCCACTTTGCTCAGGATGCGAATGCCCGACATGGAGGCGGCAATGTCATCGTGCAAATCGCGGGCAATGCGGTCTTTTACCTTCTGTTCCGCAGCCTGTATCGCGAGCAGTTTCTCCTGCTGCTCCATCGAAAGTTTGAGTTGCAGCACACTTCGGTCGCTCTCCACGAACCCGTGCCATCGAATAAAGGCGATCGCGAATACAGTCGCCTCCAAAATGAATCCCCACATGACCGCATATTGAATAAATGGATAGTTGGGTATCACATTGATATTGCGCAACAGATTGAGAATGAAGGCCCCGGCCAGTGGAAGGAATGCGAACACCACAATGCGTGCCCGAATGCTCGTGCGGAAATTTCGTATGATGACCACCGTTGAAATGATGGTGATCACCAGAATGGAAAGCATGGCTGCAGTAAAGATCACCTGCATCAGTGGGCCATGTTCATATTTGACCAGAACGCCGAAAATGACGGTCAAAACAAGCATTGCACCCAAATACCATTTTGTCACACGATCCAGCCACTTGTCCAATTCCCATAATCGTATAAAATACCGGTAAAAAAGCCCGTAGGTCGCTACCATCAGAAATGAAATTCCGTGCCGCTGCATAACCGGGAAAAGATTGATGACCGCGGAGTGGTTGTAGGCCTCCCGTAACAATACCACCGCCACATACGCCAGATAGAACAGGTACATCGGGTCGCGGTACATGAAATAGAGCTGGAGCGCGAACAAGATGGAAACGAACATTGTGCCCAGAAACAAGCCAAAAAGCAGCACGTTCTGCCGACTCTTGAGCGCAAAATGATCGGGCGAGTGCAGACTGAGGCCCAGGTACATGGAGCCTACTTCATTGGAGGCTTTTGCCCAGAATTTGTTCTCTCCCGGCTGCATCAAAACAGCGATATAGTAACCATTGGAAAGCGCAAAACGCGAATCATCGTAGAAGGCAGCCCCTACGTCGCCATAGGTCTGAAAAGTGCTGTCTGGCTTTTGTTGCAACAGTGAAAAAGCATCAAAATTCTTGCGGTTAAGCCAGAGGATCAATGTTTTGTGGTTCGGGAGTTCATTTTTTACCGTGAAATGAAGCCACCAGGTACTGGCATCTGCTCCAAAGGTGAGGTAAGGGCTTTTGGCCGGGACGAATTGGGTTGCAATCGCCTCACTCCGCAGCGTATCGAAATTCAGGACGTGTGCAGAGTCCCGAAGCAATTGTGGGGTGATGAGGGCGCGGGAAAAGTCAGGCTGAACCACCACCGTCTGTGCTTGCGCCAGGGCAAAGGAGGGCAACAGCGACAGCAGCCACAGCGCAATAGAGAAGGCACGGGGTTGGCATTGGGCCTGCGTACAAATCATAGCGCCAAGATAAACCATTTGGGAAGAGATTTTAAATCTCACTGACTGGATTTGACCCAAAAAGCCCTTGTTTTGCCATGGTTATTCCCTAAAATCAGTACATTTTTACCAGATTGTTGTCGCACTAAAACAGCGTCCCGGGACGCTTCTGATGCCCAAAATCCGGATTCCAGATTGGGAACCCACTTAAACCCGCCTTTGCCGTCCCCCACGAAAAGACATCCATTGGAAGCATCCTGTCGGTAGGTTTCAGCATCCGGGCCAAAGTCATTGCCTACCGTGAGCAGGTCCGTTTTCCCATCCCCGTTGAAATCGGCTGCGAGGATCCGGTTTACCGGGGCGAATTGGGCTTCGAGCGGTAATTTGTGTGCGATGAAGCGCCCGTTCTGATTTTCAAACCACTGCGTTTCCAGCGTTTTTGCCTCGAGCGAAATGCCTCCCAACAGTTTGTTTGCTGAAAAAATATCGGTCACGGTCGCGTTCGAATAAGGGGTATGTTTGGGGAATTTCTTTTTCACGGCCGGGATCTGCGAAGCCAGCTGATCGCGTTGCACCACCGGATAATACGCGCCCTCCCAAGGGGTGCAAAGCAGCGGATCAAGGCTGCCATTGTGGTCAAAATCGTTCGCAAACAAACGCAGGGGTGCGATCTTTGAAGCATGGTGCCGGGAATTTAAACCCCAGTTGCCCGCAGCAATATCCAAATCGCCATCTTCATCCAAATCGCTGAGGCTCAGACACCTCCACAGACCGGAAGCATTGGTCAGGCGCTGACTTAAAGTCACCGCCTGACCTTTTAACTTAAAAACCGTCAAGGCCATCCAATCTCCCGCCACAACCATTTCTGCCTTACCGTCGCCATCCAGATCACCGAATTGAATATCCGTCACCATCCCGATCTTTTGAAATTCAGGCGCTACAGAGGCCGTGACGTTTTTGAAAACACCTGATTCGTTTTTGAAAACGAACGATTCAGCCGTTACAGGAAAACGACCCGGCACCGCCCGGCCGCCCACGAACAGATCTTTTTGGCCATCCCCATCATAGTCAAAGACCGCAACGCAACTGCCTGATTGTGTTTCCGCTGGCAATGCCTTGGCTGCTCGTGTGAAATTTCCTTTCCCATCATTCAGGTATAGCCGGTCCTGATAAAGTGATGCATTGGCGGGCTGCTCATTCCCGCCACTTACCACGTACAGATCGAGATCGCCATCACCCTCTGCATCGAAAAATGCATTGGCGGTGTCTTCGAAATCTTTGTCGGATTCAAACGCTGGCTGGGGGACTTTTGAAAAATTGCCCTCTGAATCCTGCAAAAAAACCGCGCCCGCTTGCCCAGAAGCCCCACCGATGAACACATCCTCCAAACCATCGCCATTCAGATCCCCCGTAGCGATCCGCGGTCCCGTGCGACTCAGGCGATAAGGCAGGAGCTTTTCACGATCAAAATCCTCAAACGGATTTTCACGATGTTCAAAATCCAGTCCGGAAGTGGCGGTAATTTCTTCAAAAAAAAGATTGGTAATACGTGGTTCTACCGGGCATCTTCCTGGCCTGGCATCTTCAATATTCAGCACAATACGTTGATTTACAGGGATATTATTCAAAATCTGAAAACGCCGTTCCTGCCAGTCGATCTCAACCTTATCCACAGATTTAAGTGCCCCCAAACCAACCTGAAAGATCGCTTCCACGCTCGAATAGAACCCACGCACAGGGGTCATTTCCTGCGAAAAAACCATTTCACCGCCTGCCCAAACCCGCACTTTTGCGCCAATACCAACGGGGTTTTGCGCGGTACCCTTGCACTTGATCTGCAGCCAGTGGTTTTGGTTGAAACTCGTGGCTTTGTTCTCGTAAATGCCCGGCGGAGCTTCTAAATTATTGGTAATCAAATCTATATCGCCATCATTATCCAGGTCCGCATAGGCGGCGCCATTGGAAAAACCTGATTTGCCGAAGCCCCAGGCTTCTGAAACGTCGGACAGTTGTAGCGACCCGGTGTTTTGAAAAAGGTAATTGTGGGAAGGCATGGAAGGCATCAACCCCACATAGTCCTCAAAATTTGGAAACCGCCCTTTGCTCACGCCACCGGTCCGATTGATGCTGTCGGCGGTGTAGAGGAAAAAATCGAGGTCGTTCAGATCGCGTTTTACGCCACTGCTGACAAAAAGATCGCGCCAGCCATCGTTGTCAAAATCGGCCAACAGCGGCGCCCAGCTCCAGTCGGTGGCGGCCATTCCCGCGAGATGCCCGATTTCGAAAAAACCGCTGTTTCCGTCTGCAATTTGCAACGCATTGCGCATGGCTTGCCGTCCGTAGCCACGTTGTTGCATTTGGCGGTCGCGCTCCAGGCTCATGCTGGACATAAGTCGTTGACGGCGCGGACCTTCTGCGGCAAGCATATCGAGCGTTATGAGATCGGCCAGACCGTCGCGGTTGAGGTCGGCAAAATCTGCACCCATGGTGTGGTTGGAGGTATGACGAAAGTAAGTATCGCCTTTGTCGGAGAACGAACCATCTCCATTGTTTAAATACAGGAAATCGGGCATCACAAAATCGTTTCCCACAAAAAGATCGGGCCAGCCGTCGTCATTGAAATCTGAGGCAATGGTAGAGAGCCCGAATGCGCGATTTTTCAAGCCCGCTTGTTGGGTCACCTCTATAAAGCCCCCCTTTCGTCCCCCCATAAGGAGGGAAACAGGACCTTCATTTTTTAAAAGCCGGTCCGATTCAAACGCATCTTTGGGCGCCTGGCTACGTGCCGGACCGGCGAATTGATCTATGTTGTTCATGTTTTTGAAATCCACCGGATGGTTCAATATATAACAATCGAGATCGCCGTCGAGGTCATAATCGAAGAAGTTGGCATGCTGGGAAGCGGAGAGATCGTCCAGGTCAAATTCAGCCGCGCGTTCCGAAAAAGTATTGTTCTGGAGATTCACAAACAACAAGTTACGTCGATCCGGCAAAGGTGAAAGCCAGGTTCGGCACACATACAGATCCTGCCAGCCATCTGCGTTGATGTCCACCACGGTTACTCCTGTTTTCAGGCCACTGAATTTTGAAACGCCCGATCTTTCGGAGATGTCTTCAAATTTCAGTCCCCCTTTGTTCAAATACAGGCGGCAGCCTTGCAGCCGGGCGGTAAAAAACAGGTCTTGCAGTCCGTCGTTGTTCACGTCGATTATGGCCACCCCGCCGCCATTGTAGATATAGGGGTCGGCCATGAAATTATAGCGGAATTCTTCCTGGATGCTTGGGATGAAGTCAATGCCTGTGCGTTCAGGGGTCAGGAGTTCAAACGTTGTAGTCGGAGTGAGGACGGGCTTTGCTGCCTTGCCGGGTTTAAAGCGTGGGTCAGGGGAACAGGCGATGAAAAGCAAGGCACAGGCAAATAGGAGCGATCTCATGGGCGCTGGTTTGAGGGGTGAAAATAACAGGATGTTTTTGGACCCTGCCAGAATCTGGCATTCAAGGTTAATTTTCTCGCATCAGACTTGTTTATAATCCGGCCTTTGCTACATTTGCCATGCCTTGGTATGAACCAGTTAAATGGTTCTTGAAATATTTATAGTGTATACCTGATTCTATGGCCGCCAAAAGCGGTTTTAGTAATTCCCGACAACGACCGACGAGAACCCTGATCCGCTCCCTGCGGATTATAGTTCATCCGAACCGCGATTTCTTCGATCTAATCCGAATTTCAAAGACTGGCCCTGTCAACGTTCACTGCTTGTCTGTTCAGCATGATTTTCGATGCTATTTTTCGTGTGGCGCCCTGCGCCGCAGCGCTGGTGTCTTGCCCCGAAGCCAAGGTGGGCGAGCAAATTTTTTCTCTTTTCTAAAACCATTGCAACCGATGTTACAATGAGTGAAACAATATTTTTATCAAATATAAAAGCAATTTTCAAATGTCAAATAAAATTTCTTCTGGAAGAACTGGGGGGGGGGCAACGATACTTCTGTTTGCTTTCCTAATTATGTTCTGTTCGCAATCTGTTAGTGGACAAGAATGCCCCGCGCCACCACCCTGCGCTAATATGTGGCTTGAGATTGTCCGGCAAAACCCGGATAACGTCGTCACGAGTTGCACTGGTAGCGCTGATGTCTGCGGCGACAAGTTTCGGCAAGTGTTTTTCAAAGTTTATTTACGTACTAAAAAACTCGTGTCGCCCAGCGACACGAACGGCCTGGATGACTTTTATCTCGATTACAGTAAGTTGGACGTAACCTTGGCTCTGAAGAATATAAATGACCCACAATATTCACATATAGACGTGACAGCTACCAACGAGTGCTTCATCAATGGAGTAGGGGCAAAATGGTACAATTACAGCAACAACGACGGCGACAAGGTAATCTTCACACCAGAAGAGGGGCAAGTGTCCATCAGTTTTGCTAACCTTGATTCAGGGGCTGATAACTGCGGATCTTCAGGGGCGAACAACACCGGGAACATTATTACTTTTAAACATGGCACACCTGACAATACGATTGCGTGCCCAGGAGGAAGCCCACCTCCAGAATGTTTCTATGCGGAACTGTTCACGATTGTCGTAAACGCTTACCCTGGGGAGTTTGTCGGGTTTCATTTTGGTGCAAACGGGCGCTGGTATGAGCCAAAGTCTAGCAAGGATTTCTGCGAAATAGATTCTACCACTTCAGGCACGCATAATGGGCTGGGCAATATCGAGGTTGATGGCCCGGTTACTTTTACAGGCACTGCAAACCAGTGGATTGAAGCGCGATTGTTGGAAGAGGAAGCCACCACTGACGGTGGATACGACTTCCCGGTAGTGGTAAAGAATACAGGCACAGTCACCAGAGTGGTCAGCTACCTGGAGTTTGCGCTCAAGGCAACGCTCACAAATTTTAATAAGCCATTTACCTATACAGGAATAATACCACGGGTACAACCTGGCGACACTAATCTGTTAACGGGTGAGACTACTTATTACTTACATTACCTCATAGACACTACTTTGACGCTAAATGCAGGCGACAGTGTTGTGCTAAGTAAGATTAAGATGGGTCCGCCCGTACTGACCAACCAGAGATGGGCAACCAGCCTTGATTTTGAAGATGCGGCTACCGCGCCACGAATCAGAAGTTCAGGAGCATCAGAGGCTTGTACGCTGCTCAAAACTTCAGGTGGGCCTGCAACATCCATTACAATCTTAGATGCTTTTTGTAGCGACACCAGTATTCACTTTAAAGTAAAGGGCATCTCCGGAGGCTGCGGGGACTTGAGGGCGAGCGTTGAACTTTATACTACAGATGCTCCTGTCACGATGCAGTTAAAGAAGGTTGATTTTACGCTGGTGTTTGATTTTGATACTCCCAATATTTCATTTGACTCCGTGGAATATACGAACTGGCCAAGTGTAATATGTGGCACCAACGGGTGCTTTCCCCCTGGATATTGTTACACCATGTCTTCTGACAGCAAGACCTTTAACTACTGCTTTCAAGTCTCCAATCTCGCACCTACTATCTTTAGCCTGAACCCGTCCAAAACAATGGAACTCGTTTTCAGCAGCACGGGGAAGGGATGCATCACCAACGTGACCGTGACCAAACTGGCGGTGACCTATGTCAATACAAACAATGCCTGTATCCCCCGTGTGGAGGACCCAGAAGACTTTTCCATCTGTGCCAACTCGATTAAGGGAACGGTGAGAACAGAATTGGGGGTGGGTATTGAAGAGGTAAGTGTTAATGTAAGGGAAGCCGTCTTTGATACAATGATGAACCATATCACTAATTGTGACCCAACTTGTTCAGACTCCTGTTCAGCAGATTTTGATCTAACAGACGCTAACGGTGCTTACAACTTTTGTGATGTTTGCACCACCTGTGACCGGTTTATGATTGAGCCAGAAAAGAATGATAACCCGCTCAACGGCGTGACCACCTATGATTTGGTGCTTATCAGCAAGCATATCCTTGCGATAGAGCCGTTTAACACCCCGTATAAGATGATCGCCGCTGATGCAACCCAAACTGGTTCTATAACTACCCTTGATATCGTAACGATTCGGAAACTCATTCTAGGGATTGATACGATATTGCCAAATAACAAATCCTGGCGGTTTGTACCTGAGCCTTTTGTGTTCCCCAATGTCAACAACCCATTCCAATCTGTATTCCCCGAATCTGAAAACTGTGTTGCTCCACAATCGTCTACGGTAGATTTTATTGGTATTAAAATAGGCGACGTGAACAACACGGCAATAGCCAACCGCCCAGTAGTACTTCCGACCGCTGGACTGACCTGGCCCCGTTTTCGTATTGCTCAAGGGGGCATTGTTACCTTGCCCGTCACCTACGCTGGCACTGAGCCGATGGAGGCCGTACAATTAGGGCTGCGCTTCGACCCTGCCGTTTTGCAGCTGATTGGCCCGTCACAAGGCGATATAGAAAGTTACTTGCCCGGCAACTTCAACATGCTACGAGCATCCGAGGGAGAGATTCGTACCCTATGGCTGCCCATGACAGGTGAGCCAGAGCCCGTTTTGCCCGGCACAGTGCTGTTCTACCTCACATTCAAAGTGCTGACGGATGTGCCGGAATCAGGCCTTCCGCTTTGGCTGGATGAACAACTGCTAGCCTGCTCGGCCTGGAAACCCGACGGCACCGAATATGCTCTGCTATTCACTCAGGCCAGTAGGTTTCGGGCAGAAGATCCTACCGAACTCAAAGATATTCAAGCTTCTGTGCGGCCCAACCCGACTTTGGGTACGGCAACCCTTGTGGTGCAGGCCGCCCAGCCAGAAAAAGCCCGTGTGATGCTCTTCGATGGTTTTGGCCGCAGGATCGCCATTCGCGAAGTGTTGCTTGCCGAAGGGCCGCAGGAAATACCCTTACCCGAGGTACAAGGGCTTCCAGGCGGCGTGTACGTGTGGAAGATATACACCTCGACCCGGAAGGCACAGGGGCATATCGTGAAACAGTAATGATGTCAAGTGTCGGGGGGACTCAAAGTCGCCCCGACACTACATCCAGCTGCACTCTGCTTGAAAGAATCGTACCAATCGTAACTGCTTTGCTCATGAAAAACATCCTTACCGCGATAGCTCTTTTGGGCATCGTTACCATTTTGCCTGCTCAAAACCGAATCTATGTCAACTACGCCGCCAATGGCGCCAACAACGGCCAGACCTGGACTGACGCATTCCCAAACCTGCAAACCGCCCTTTTAGCCGCGCAAGCGGGCGACGAAGTCTGGGTTTCGGAAGGCGCCTACTATCCAACAAGCGGAACTGACCGATCTGTCTCTTTTGAACACAAAAGTGGTGTGCAACTCTATGGGGGCTTTGCGGGAAATGAAACGGCTTTGGAACAACGGGACTGGTCAGGGCACATCACTTTTCTAAGTGGAGACATCGGCATATCTGGGGACAGCACCGACAACAGCCTCAACGTCGTCTACCTCCATCAGTCGGACTCCAATACAGTACTTGACGGCTTTACGGTCTGCTTTGGCCTGGCCAACAACCTGCCAGGTGCCAACACTTCCCGAGACCGGGCGATCTGCGGAGGCGGGCTGTACATCGAAGCAGGGAACTGGGATGCCTTCCCCAATATCCGGAACTGCCGCTTTTGGCGCAACACCTCCAATTCCTTCGGCGGTGCTGTGATGGTCAATGGGGCCTCTGCTGCGGGCGTTGCCCCCAGGTTTTTGAACTGCCGCTTTGAAGAAAACCGCTCGCTGGGCAGTGGCGGCGGGTTGGCCCGGTTTGGTGGAAGTTGGGCAGAGCGTGGTACAGAATTCCAGGGCTGTACCTTCTCCCAGAACCGAGCAGCTGTGCATGGTGGTGGCCTGTACTACAGCGATACGCAAGGGCCGAATACTGTGGAACTATTTGGCTGTTCTTTTGAGGGCAATAGGGCTGTCAACAAAGGCGGCGGGGCTTATTTCCTCACGGGTAAGGCGGGGAAAAGTGGTTTGTACATTCAAAATTGCGGGTTTGAAGCCAACCACGCTTTGGAAGGTGCGGCCATTGATTTTTTTACCAATGGCAACGATTTTGACGGGGAGGCGGTAATAGATAGCTGCGTTTTTTTGAGGAATATCTCGCCTTCGGGAGGAAATGCCCCATCTATCATCTATGCCGATCAATTTGGCACTCCGCAGACCCTCATAAGATTGAGCAATTCGAGGTTTGAAGCAAACAAGTCAGAACACAATATCGTATTTTTGGGGTGGCTTGATGCTACGGCTATAACAGATGGAGTATTGTTTTATAGAGATACGGCAAACCGAATGCTTTGGCACAGTGTATTTTCCTCTGTAAAGATAGACAGAACCAGATTCTCTTCAAATATAGCAATTGCATTATGTAACATAGATTATTTTAGTGACGCACAAGAACATTTTTTCAGCAGCAATAATTGTGTGTTTGATGAAAATCGCCCAAAAATCAATTTGATTAATGGCTTTGAGTTTTCCAAGAAAATTGATTCGGTTTTTTTTACAAATTGCAATTTCATTGAAAATGAAGTGTATCTTTTTGTAGCAGGTCCATTCGATTCACACTTGAATGTTGTTTCAAAGAACATGATATTGAGGAAAAGCGTATTTCCAACGTATAACGGGTTCTATTTCTCGTCCTCCGTTCTTGGATATCCCGATTGTCAATCTTTACCCTCAAACGTCACCTGCGGCCCCAACAACCTCTTCAACCTCGACCCTCTCTTCCGCGACACCGCCAATCACGACTACTCCCTGCTTCCCTGCTCCCCCCTCATCAATGCCGGCTCCAACGCCGCCGCTGTAGGCATCCTCACCGACCTCGCGGGCAATCCCCGCATCCAGGGCGGTACGGTGGATATTGGCGCTTATGAAGCCCCGGCTTTCGCGCTGGCGGCTGCGCCCGAGGTGCATCCTGCCTGCATTGGCACATCCAACGGCAGTATCTCCCTAAGCCCCGTATTCGGCTGTGAACCATACAGTTATGACTGGTCGCCCCAGGCTGGGAACGGCCCCGAACTCAACGGCCTGCCGCCTGGAAACTTCATTTTCACCATCACCGACGGCAGTGGTCGGCAAATCCAGAATACGGTGCTGGTGGCATCCGCCCCACAGCCATCCC
>JAUSMG010000333.1 GCA_030645295.1 Saprospiraceae bacterium
AAATTGGTACATAATAAGGGATTTAAAAAGTGAAAAAATCTTACGGTCTTCGAAACCCGGTTGTTTTTTGAGGAATACAGGGTTTTTCGAAACGGCCTTTCTAAAACTGGCCTTCAATTTAAAGGAGAACGGTCTGCTTTCTTTTTCAACTTTGGCTGCAAATTTTTTTTTGTGGCTACCCTGTTCTTCAGAAAATATATGGAATATAGGTCGGCTCTGATGTGATTCGCCTTAATTTAAATATGCCCTTAAGCCTCACCCGGCAATGTTTTTTTTAATAAAGTCCCCTCGAAAGTTGAAATAAATGAAATTTGCAACTCATTCAATCAAATGAGTATGGCTTGCATCCAAACGATCACAGCGGAATTCAGACAGGGAAATTTTGAAGAGAGAGAAGCCATGAAACGGTTCTTTCAGTGTGACGAAGCACAGAAAATTGCCTGGTCGGTTTATTCGCGGTACAAAAAGAAATTGTACTTCATTGATTGGGACGTTGTCCTGACCGATGCAGTGGTTCGTTTCATGGAACGGCTGGTGTTGGAAAAAGAAAGAGGCGTGAAGCCGATTGAAAAATCAGGTGCAATATTTTGGCTGATCTGCAATCAATGCTGCTGGAAATATTTGAAAATGCCAGGGTATGGAACAGCCGATGAACAGATACTGGAGACTTTCACCAGTATGGTAAACACAGGTAATAATCCCGGACTTTATGAGAAACTGGTCGGATTGCTGGATCAGTTGGGATTTCCCTGCGGGAAGCTGCTTTACCTGAACTACCTCGCCGAGCCACCGGTGAAGGATTATGAGAAATTATTCAAAACACTTTCAGAGGAAGCCAGAGAGAAGGGTGTTGGATTGCGCGTGACCTCGGCTTCGGGTATACCGAATTTGCTATGGCATAGTCGGAAAAAATTCCGAGATTTCCTGAAAGGGCACTCGGATCTGGATGAACTTCTTTAATCTAATAATAATCATTTCGATGGAAAACTCACGACACGATCCCCGCATCAGAGCTTATCTTAAAAAGGAACTTTCTGCCTCAGAGCAGGCACATTTTGAATCACAACTGAAAACCGATATCGATTTTCAGAAATCCTATCTTAAATTTTGCCTTCAAATGGAAGGCGCAAAGGAATTATCTATGGAAGACCGGTTTCGAGAAATGGCCGAATCCATAAAAGCCGAAATAGGACCTATCCCAAAACCCCGGCTTACCTGGCGCGATCACGTCCGGTTTAGGATGTATCGCCCTAGAATGCGTGGCATGGTAACAGGAATGGGCTTTATATTGGTAGGGACACTTCTATTGTCGGTCTGGGCAAATACTGGCGGTGTAGCCTCTGTGACCAATTTGACCGGACGATATCGTATGCTGCCTGCCTGTGAAATACAGGAACAGGAAAAAGCGGGGAAATCTTCCACGAGTTATGTAGATTTAATAGCCATACAAGAACGGTCGAAACGGTTTTATTGTGAAGGAGCATTGGACAGCCTTCAGGCAAACCGTGACACGCTGGGTATCGCAGATTACTATGTTGCCCAGTTTCATTTGAAACAGCTGGATTGGAAGGCTGCCCAACAGGGTCTGGAAAAATGCTTGTCCAATTCCGACTTCCTGCAGCAATTCCCCAACAAATTTGATCCTGCAGAAATTCGATTCAATCTCTTGTTGGCCCGCATGGGCAATGGCGTTCAATATGAACAACTGCGCTCAGACCTCAACCATCTTTTGGAGGATAATACAACCGGGAAAATGGTGAAGGATAATGCCAGGGCGTTGCGGGCGGAAATGGAAAGCCCCTTGCGTTGGTTCTATTTCCGTTGATGCCTTCGCCAAACGAAGACTAGCCCAAATGCTACAAACAGGCCAACTATCCACTTAAGCCACTGGCCTTCTTGATCTGAATCAGAAAAGTCAATGGGTTGAGTACTGCCATTGAGTACAATCCCGGCCCAATTTAAAGGCGCATAATTTTTAGGGCTTTCCCGTATGTATGCGCGTTTGGCTTCTGCTAGCGCAACATCTTTATATTTATTTTCCTGGAGATGTTGATAAAATGCCGGCATGATCGCAATGCTTGGTTCTGTATTGATAACCCATAAAGTGCTTATAAAACTATGGGCTCCTGCATAGGACAGGCCTCTGGCAATGCTCAAATTGCCTTCTCCAAGCGCAAACTCGCCCCTGGAAGTTTCACAGGCAGACAGTACGATCAAATCCTGGTCAAGATCAAGGCTATACAGCTCCCGCAGATACAGCAATTGACTGGTATCAACCGTGGAATCTGCCTGGTTGAAAGCCAGTAAACTTTGGTTGGGATTGCGATCATCACAAATACTGTGGGAAGCCAGGTGCAAGACATTGAATTTCCGGGATGCCTTTATAAAGGCAGACTTCGTTGCGTTGCTGTCCAGGAAAAGATCTGCGGGTACAACCTGACTTAAGCGTTTCAATTCAATGGGTGTGTTAATCATCTTGGCCAAAATGCGGGCGAGTTCCGATGGGTCGGAGGATAAATTAAAAGCGGGGGCGAATGCAGCCACTTTAGGCAACAGACCTGATGCAGTTTTGGCTTTTTGCACCTCAGCCCAGGTGTTGGCAGAAACATCATAAGAAATGCTGTGATGGAAAATGACAAAATTGCTATCGAGGACCTGCTGCTCCAGGCTACCGGCAAATGGATATTTGGACAGCACATCAAAGGGAAGTGCTAAGAAGGGAGCAGAAGGCAAAATCACCAGGCGGGGGGGCAATAAACCCTCCAAAGGGGACAGCAATAGTTGATAAAGTTTATGGCCAAGGATTCCACGCTCTTGCTCTTTCACAGGATCAAGCCGCACGATTTGTTCCTGGTCTTGCAATAGGTTTAAAAATTCCTGCACCCATTGATTCAAAGAATCACGCTGGAGGACACTTTGTTTCCAGATCAGGGTATTTGGTTTTATCAGAAAAATATGCAGCACAGTATCTTGCATAAAATAGGAAACCAGGCCCTGGTCAGGCGCTAATAAACCGTGCTGAAATTCACTAATGAGCGTTTCCTTCAATGCAGATTTCTGCCGTTCTATTTGATCCGGATTGGCGGCGCCCAACTGCCTTAGCCGAACGGCTTCCAGCAAGGCAAAACCCTTGCTCTGTTCTGCAAAAGAAAAGGCTTTGGTTTTATAGATTTCTTCTGAAGTAATCTGATACAATTGGGCACAGACCCCGACGGCATTTTCCAGTGCTTCCTGGCTATTTTCTGCGAGCTCAAACTTAGTGGGATCCGTCATTAACTCACTCCTGGTCAGGTTGGTGAAAAGTACCAAAGAATCATAGGCAAGCATCACCCGGGGTAGTATTTCCGGGTTTTGCCGTTGATGGTAAAGCAGCAGTTCTGTTTTTGCAATGGCACCATAGGCATACAGAAGATCCGGCCGGTCCTCTACTTTAAAATCTCTCAATTCCCCCTTCTTGCCCGCTGGAGTCAGGCATTGAATGACTTTATGATAATGGGTAATGCCCTTTTCTAAATTTCCTTGAGCGCAATGCGCATCACCGAGCATCATGTGAAGATAGGCAAATGCCTCAGGCGGGAGCTGAATAAATGCCGTGTCTTTCAAGGTATTGGATAATAAATCAATAGTCTGATCGTATCGTTTGGAAAGATTATACAAAGATCCCAGATTCCCCATGGCCAGGACCGCACGTGCATCCCCATCTGCATCACCAGCAGATTTGTATAATAAATAGGCCTTAAATATGTGTGTGGATGCTTTGTCTCTTATTTGTGCCTGTAAAATTGGCTGGGTTATGGATACTGAAGAGTCTTGCCAAATATTACCTGTAAGCGCTTCCACATCCCCATGTTTAGTAGGTTTATCTGGTATGAATTCTTTACTTTCTTTACACAATTTTAGCGCCAGCGAATAATCCTTTAACTGTTTGGAGCAGGAGGTGTAAAATTTGAAGAATTCGGTTAAAATGATCGTATCTACGGTATGTTTATAGAGGTATACGCTATCGTAGGCAGCCTGAAATAAGGCTTTCGCCGAGATCAGTTCACCTACACTTAGACACACGTGACCGGCTTGTGATAAAGCAAAAATGTGTGGCTCTGCGGTTGCAGCGTTCCAGGGACATAGACGGGTAGAGTCTGCCAAATACCGCAATGCATTTCTTGAATCTAAATTTTGGGACTTTTTATAGGACATCCCAAGCATGCAGTAAGACCTTAGAATGTCTTTTTGACCCAAATCACCTTGAAATAAACGTTTTCGAAGGCGGAGCCCTTCCGATAATAAAGATCTAGCGGTCTCTAATTTTTTTGAATCATTCAAAGCATAATCCAGTATCGTGCTTCCAATATTGTGGCAGGCATCTGCAAGCAGTGAGTCATAACGCCCTGGTTCTGAAGCTTCTGATGCTTCTAACGCTTCCCGGAATTGATTTAATCTGGGATAAAGTTTCAAAGGGTCGTTTGCTGCCGTGATTACGGAGTCTCGAAATTGAATCAGGTCTGCTTCAGAAGGGTGGTGAGAATTCTCCAGCTTGCAAGCTATGCAAAGCAGCACCCAGCAGGCTATTGCATGAAAAAAGTGTCTCATAAGTGGAATTTTGAAACCTAGTTTCTGCTAAATTAAGATGCCTGAGCATGGCCAGATCGTGTGGCAATGCTCAGGCTTATTCAAAGAAATTATATCTCTAGTTTTGGAATATCTGAGATTTTCTTAAGTTTGCTTTGCAGTTTAGATTTGATGTCAGCAGCTTTGGTGCCCTCTGCAAGCATTACCGCTATTTCTCTGGTTACAAAAGGGGTGGCGTATGAAGTGCCACACCCAATGGTATAGCCTGAAGGTTCAGCAGCAACTTTTCTTTTTCCATCACTATTTTTATGCGCTGCTTCTTTAAGGTATTCTCTTTGCAGTGACTTTGGCGCTAAACTTATTATATTTTCTCCAGGGGCAAGGACGGTCAGCCGGTCGGGATTGGAACTATAATTTGAAAAATCTGCTATTTCAGTCCAGTTTTCGTTTAAAGCGCCAACTGAAATGACCCTGGGGTGATTCTCAGCCAGACATGCGGGCCAAAAGCGAGCGTTACCATCCAGACTGATACCCTTTTTGGCACTTCCATTTCCTTTGTTTCCGATGCCTGCTACAAGAATTGCATCCGGGTATTTGTCTAAAAAATCTGTGAAAATGGAAGGAGAGCCAGCGCTCTCTTCTTCCAGGTACCCCCAGCTTATATTAAAAAGCCTTATTCCTTGTTCGGCAGCAAAGTACAAACCACACATTGCATCCACAATTAAAAAAGTATCGGCATCCGAATTTTTTATGTTAAAGAGACATAATTTAACTTTATCTGTAATTTCTTTTTGCGTTTTATTATCACTCATCGCTCCACCGCCTAGTATCCCGTTAATGAAGGTACCATGACCATCCTTGTCAATAGGTTGAATGTTGGGGGTTAATTTGCTCAGGCCATTTTCCCCTGGATCGAGGCAGGAACCTCCTGTTAGCATAGATGATTTATTCCACAAATAACCGAATTTAATAAGTGGACCATTAGGGTGCAGGTCAACCCCCGAATCGCTCACGCCTATAGTGACAGGATATCTATTTTTTATTGGATCAGACTCCTTAGTTGATTCAAGTCCATCGATTATTATTGGTTCTATTGAGTTGTCTTGTAATCCTGGTGAGTTGTCTTCCAATTGCTGTGTCAATTCTGAGATAATTACCGGCTCTACCAAATAGTTAAGCGATAGTCCGCCAATTTTATTTCCATTAACTGGATCTGGAGGAGGATCCCTAGAAACCAGGTGCGCAATCCCTTCTCCCTGGTAAATCATTAGTTGATCATTACAAGGGCAGAAAGACAAAGGCTTAAATCCATGGAAATCAAGGAACTTAAGCATTTTTTTTTGGTTAAACTTTTTCTCTTTTCGATTGGGCATATAAATCAATTGATTTGGTACAAAATGCACCTCTTCTGTTGTACCATCCGCCAAGGTGATCGTTTTATACCCATTCTGACCTGAGTCTCCTGGTGGAATAGGTCGTGGATTATAAAGCCAGTAATCAATTTGACGCCAGAAATAAAGTAATAGAGCAAGGGCCACTACTACGGCCAGCAGAATGAGAAGAGTGGTGTTCATAATTAAAAGGTGTGTTAGAGTTGAAAAAGCATTCATAAGGAGGCATAAATGTGCTAACTTTTCAACTTTTCAAAACAACTTTTTTTAATTATTTTATTACGCCAAATCTACCATCGTCACCCCATCCCCGCCGCCATCCTCCGGATGATAAGAGCGGGCAATATTTCCGCCATACTCCCGCAGTTTTTGCTTCACCACATTTCGGAGTACCCCGGTGCCTTTACCGTGCAGGATCTGAATGGTATTGGCACTGGTGAGCAGGGCGTTGTCTACGAATTTTTCGAGCACCTGCAAGGCCTCCTCTTTGCTCATACCGCGGATGTCCACCTTGGCATCGAAAGATGCAACGTGTTGTAAATCATTGGAATTGACACTGGATGGTTGCGCCAGCGGCTCGGCTGCAGGGATGAGATCGCGCAGATGGGTCGTAATTCTAAGCCCACCCATTTGCACCGTCGCTTTTTGGCCTTTAAGTTCTGCTACCTGCCCGATAGCGCCACCCGAACGCAGGCGCACAAATTCACCTACGACTATGAGGCGGGTCACCACAATACCGGCTGATTTTTGCTCCGACTTGATGACCTCTTCATTTACGGCATCTACTTCCCGGGCTTTTTCTGTGCGTTCTATCCGGAGTTTCGCGGCAAATTCCTGGGCTTTTTCGAGGTTTTTCTCGCCTTTTAGTTCGCGGACGATCTTCTCCACTTCACGATTGGTATTGGCGCTCAGGCGAAGCTCGTGTTCCTTTTGGTCAAGTTTAAGCCTTTTGCGTTTTACGTCCAGGTCCTGATGCATCCCATCATAGGTCTTGATGAGGCGTTCGAGCGACTGCTCTTTTTCTTTCACTGATGCGAGTTTTTCTTCCAGTTCCTGCTTCTCGCGCTGGAGTTCGATGAGGATATCATCCACCGCGGTCTCGGAGCCGGTACGGTTTCGGGCATAGCCAATGAGATCGCGGGACAGTCCGCTTTTTTCAGCGATCTCAAAGGCGTAACTGCTCCCGGGGCGACCGATTTTTAGTTCATAAGTCGGGGAAAGCGTATCTTTGTCGAAGTGCATATTCCCGTTCAAAATACCGGGATTGCGAAAAGCAAAGACTTTAAGATTGGAATAGTGGGTGGTGATGACGGCATACACGCCTTTTCGATGCAATTGCCGCAAAATCGCCTCTGCAATGGCCCCACCGGGCTTGGGGTCGGTGCCGCTGCCCATTTCGTCAATGAGTATGAGGGTGTCTGGTGTAGCCTTTTGGATAAAAACGCGGGCGTTTTGAAGTCGGGAGGAATACGTCGAAAGATCATCGTCGAGGCTTTGCTGGTCGCCAATGTCTGCAAAGATCTGGCTGAAAATTCCAAACTCACTGAGTTCATGCGCGGGTACGAGTAAACCACTTTGTACCATCATTTGCAGCAGTCCGATGGACTTCATGGCCACGGATTTGCCCCCTGCGTTGGGACCGGACAGCACCAGAATGTGGTTTTCAGAGTTTAAGCGAACCTCGAAAGGCACCGTTTTGCGCCCGGTTTGTTTGTTTTTCAGATACAGCAGCGGGTGAAACCCCTTGCGGACATTGATGATCGGTTTTTCTTTCAAAATCGGCATCCCGGCACGCATGGCAAGGCCGAGTGCTGCCTTGGCGCGTATCACATCAAAGCACACCAGTACTTCAGAATAACCGCGCAGGATCGGGCTGTAAGGCCGGAATGTCTCACTCAGGTCGCGCAGAATGCGGAAGATCTCGCGGCGCTCATCGTGTTCAAGATCAAACAGATCGTTGTTGATCTCAATGACAGCTTCCGGCTCGATAAACGCCGTGCGGCCGGTGTCAGACTCGTCGTGGATGATGCCCCGGATTTTGCGCTTGTGCTCTGCAGGTACGGAGAGTACGCGGCGACCATTTCGGAAAGATTCCGGGGAGTCGGAAAGCCAGCCTTTGGCCCGACATTCCTGAATGATCTGTCGGAAACGCCCATCCAATTCCCTGATTTTGTGCTGCGTGTCGCGACGAATGCGCATCAATTCTGGCGATGCATCGGGGCGAATTCCGCCTTTTTCATCAAAAACAGCGGTGATGGCTTTCATCAGACCTTCGTCGTTGGAAAGCCCCCGCGTGCGGTCAAAAAGTTTGGGGTAAATTTCTTTTTTGGCGCCTCCGGCAAAAAACTTGAACACATCGCGCATCATCACCAATACTTTCAGGATACCCTGAAACGCCTCGGCCTGAAGGGTAAACCCATCAATGTCGAGCATTTTCAAATCAGGCTGTATGTCGGGGAAAGTTTCTATTGGGAAACGATCCCGATTTTCCAACATGAGTTTAAACTCCCGGGTTTCGCGCAGGCTTTGCTCTATTGTTGGGAAATCGGTTAGGGGCGCAATGGCGCGCAGGGTTTCCGCCGCCATGGGCGTAAGTGCTTCCTTTTCAAGCAAATCGAGAACTTTGTCGAACTCTAATTTGTGAAAAACGTCTTTCGGCTCGAAGATCATGTTTGGACGGTTTGGACTGCTGGACTATTGGACGTTGGACTGTTGGACTGTTGGACGTTGGATTACTGGACGTGGGACTTTAGACTACTGGACACTGGAAATTAGTTCCGCTCAATATCCAGTGTCCGGTAGTCCAACGTCCAATAGTCCAGTAATCCAACATCTGCGAAGTGCAAAATTACCGTCCCCAAACAAAACGCCGGGCGGGAAGTTCCATCTTTGAACAATTGATTCATGCTTACATCATTTTGATACTGAACCGCAACACAATAAATTCTGCAGGTCTAACTACTGCCATGCCGATCTCAACAACGAGCCGACCCTCCATTATGTCTACAGAGGTCATGGTTTGACCAAGTCCCACCCGGGTAAAGAAGGCCTGGTGAGGGGTTGCGCCTTGAAGTGCCCCGGCACGCCATTGAAGGAGTAGAAAATCATCGATCATGCTTTTCACCCTTATCCAGGTATTGGCATCGTTCGGCTCGAAAACAAATTTGAACGTTGCTTTTTTGACGGACTCTTCCACGAAATTGAAAAAGCGCCGTACACTGATATAGCGCCACTCATTG
>JAUSMG010000334.1 GCA_030645295.1 Saprospiraceae bacterium
AATCGAAATTGCATTTGTCTGTGACTTTTCTACCCATTAAAGTCTAATTCTTCATTTTTTTAAAAAAAATTTAAAAATAATTCCCGCTCCGAGGCATTCTGGCAAGCAATTTGGCATAGAAGGGGAAACAGGCTTACAGAGACTAATCAAGCCGCTTAATAATACTCCACTCATAAGAATCCAAATTCGATCTTTTACTATGAGAAACTTGAAATTAATCCCGGCGCTACTTCTTGCACTTGCAAGCATCGTTACCCTGAATGCTCAGGACGCAACACCAACGTTCCAGGATTTCCTGGCTCAGTTCCCGCAGGCTTCGCTTCCTTACACTTTCGACGCACAGGATCTGCAAGGCCAACTCGAAACACGTCCGGCAGCGAAAGCCGCTCGCCTTGGCTGGGAATTCTATCAGTTCCTTCCTGAGTTGGAGCGCAGCGCATCTTACAGCAACATGCCAGTGTGCCCAGAGCCAGTAGCGGCTTTTGAAACGAATGAATACACCGCAGTACTCTACAATATCGCTCGCGGTTTTAGCCGTGGCACGAAGACCTACAGCATCAGTGTTTTCAGCAATCAAGGTGAATACCTCGGCACACACTTTGTGGCCGGCGTTAATCCTGAGACCCTGACCGTTGCTACCATCGACGAAACTTTGAACGCAAGCGTAAATGCATACAAAGTGAACTGGGAAAGCAACTACCGCGAAAATGGCCACATCGGCAATAAAGTAACCGGCCTTACTTTGGTGGAAACGGTTAAAGTTGAACTCACGACCACTGGCAACCCTGACCAAATCGAATGGACAAGCCGCAGCATGGACACCAGCGCGGACGTTGCTAAGATCAAATAAAGGTATTAGAACCATCAATACACGAACCCCGTCCGGCATGTGCCGGACGGGGTTTTTCGTTAAGTTGCAACGAATTGCACGAATTGTCACTAATTTTAGGTTCAATTGGTGAAAATTCGTGCAATTCGTGGCAACTAAAGTTTTAATACCATGAAAAAGCAGCGTACAGCCCTCGCCCGTTATCTTTGAACCAAACTATATCGCGCTATGAAAAAACTCGCCTTGATCGCCACGCTATGCTGCCTTGCCAAAATGGGATATGCTCAACGTGATTTTGCCAAACTTGTGGGCGGCATCGAAATGGCTTTTGACGTGCGTCAATTGACTCCGGGCGAAATTCCCAGGTTTATCCCCAGCTTCCAATTGGAAGTTCCCATCGAATCGGTCGCGCTGGGCGCCGGGATCGGACGCAAATATTACCGGGCGTATGAGTACCCGGTTTTTGCAGGACAAGTGATTCAGAAAGAGGAGAATGGCGTGCTGGTAACGCGCTACAAATCAGATATTCGCAATTTTGATCCAGCCTACTGGACGATACCACTCAAGGTCGAGGTTCGGGTCCACCGCTGTCAATGCGTCTACTTGCAAGCGGGAATGACCTTTGATATTCTCGACTCCAGTACACCGGACCGCCTGGTGTTCAGTGGCGCAGAACTGGAGTTCCAATCCTACAACGAGTTCCGGCATGACCAACTTTTCAAAAAGCGCACGACCAGCTACAATTTTGGGATAGGATTCAATTTGTTCCGTACTGAAGGTTTCCGGCTCATAGCAAGACCCTCCATTGTCTGGAGCGAAAACCCTGAAATTTATACCGAAGCCCCCAAGTATATCCCGACGCTCCGCATGAATTTTGGGGTGCAGTTTGCGATCATCCGGTAAGTGTTTCACACAACGCCACTACGACACAACGTTTTTGTTCCCCATCATTATCGTTGTGTCGTAGTGGCGTTGTGTGAAATATTTCGTCCGTCTATTTAGAAAAGTCCTTATTCCCGCAATACACCAAAAACACCCCCGGCGATTTTTCCAGTGTCTTTTTCCCCGACTTATTCCAATCTTTCACCGTTAGGGTACGCGTGAATTCCCCCACCCCGCTGAGGTCTTGCGCAACCCCAAAAAGCGTGTTGGGCTGCAAGGATTCTAGGGCGACTTCCAGCACCATCTGAGAACGGTAAGGCGTTTCGATAAAAATCTGCGTCTGATCCTGTTGCCGGGAAAGATTTTCCAGACGACGAAGTTCCTTGGCCAGCTCCGGGCGTTTGGGCGGCAGGTAGCCATGAAAAGAAAACCTTTGTCCATTCATACCAGAAGCCATAAGGGCCAAAAGGATGGATGATGGCCCGACTAAGGGTACCACTTTTACGCCTTCCCGGTGGGCCAGTGCCACAATGGCTGCACCAGGGTCAGCCACACCGGGGCAGCCCGCTTCAGAAAGCAGTCCTATGTTTTTTCCTGATTTCACGGCTTCGTGGAAAACGGCTTCGGCCTCCTCAGTCCCGGCCCCAACCCCTCCCCAACTGGAAGGGGAATCTGGAAGTTCGACAAAAACCATCTCCTGGATCGGGCGGTTTGGGCCCAGGCTTTTGATAAAGTGCCGTGCTGTTTTTGCCCGTTCTACAATGAAAACATCCAGATCCCGCGCAATTTCCTGAGCGTAAGGTGGCACAGTATGGAGCGCGTTTTCTGCGATGGGGCAAGGAATGAGGTATAATGTTGACATGACTACTTAGAAACAAAACTTCCCGAAAGTTCAAAACTTTCGGGAAGTTGGTATAATCAGCGCAAATCCGCCATATCAGCGTAATCCTCGTTTCAGTTTTTCCGGTTACGCATGTAGAACCACAACCCGCCAAAGGCAACGATCAGAATGAGCGGGAATACGACCAGTTTTCCCAAAGTAGCCTGTCCGGCAGCAAGATCAACAGCGGTTCCAGTAAGTCCGCTTGCTTCTGCACTCCGCTTGGAGGCATCAATCCAGCCGCCCACGATCGGTTGCAAAAGACCCGTTGCAAACATTCCCATACCACCCATGACAGACAGGCCAAGTGCCCCAGATTTAGGAATGTATTCGCTTGTAAATCCAAGCATTGTAGGCCAGAAATAGCATACGCCTACCGCGAAAAGAATAGCAGAAAGGTAGGTCATTGCCCCGGTGCTGTGTCCAAGCATATAAATACCAATGGCTGCCATGATCGCTGAACCCCACAAAACCCCCGTTGGGTTGAAGCGATGGATAACCGGCCCGGCATAGTAGCGGCCAATCGCCATCAGACCTGTTGTAAGCGCGAGGACAATCATGGGTTGTGCGCCCGTGGATTGGAGCAGTGGGCCTACCCATTGTTGGGTGCTTAGTTCGGTGTTTGCAGTCAACACCATGCAAAAGAGCATGAACAGATAGAGTGGGTTGAGCATCCCACGGAGGTTGTCCGAGAGTTTTGCCTGACCCGCTTCGGCTGCTTCCGGAAATTTTTGCCCCCAAAAAAGGAAGCCATACGTGAGCGCTGGTATAAGCATGACAGCAATTTGAACTTGCCACGCAAGCCCTATACCGGTGATAAACTGAGAGATGAGTGAGCCGAGGAAAATACCACCCGGGAACCACACGTGAAAGCGGTTCAGCATGGTGGTCTTATTGTCGGAGTACATGGCTGCGATCATAGGGTTACAGGCCGCTTCCACCGCTCCATTGCCAAAGCCAATAAATAGACTGGAGATCAATAGCACTTCATAACTGCCCGCAAAAATGGTGCTTACAATGCCCAGGATGTGGCATATAAATGCAATCCACACCATACGTTTTGCCCCCAATGCGTTGTAAAGTATGCCCCCAAAAATGGTTGCGATCGGGAAGCCAATGCCCAGCACCATTTGGTTGATGAGTCCCAATTGGGCGCCCGTGAGGCCCAGTTTGACTTGCAACTCGCTCAAAATACCGGCCCGGATTGCGAAGGCAAAGGCAGTAGTGATCAGAGCAAAACAAGAGGCATTAAATAGCCTCGATGGGTGGAAGTTGTTCATGCTGATTCAGATTTTTCGTTTTGATAAGACGGCCAAAAGTAGAAACATGAATCGAATTTTATAAAAAGAGAAAATAAACCGCAAAACCGCAAAACCGGAGAACAGAAAAATATAAAACTACACGTTTTGATTGCGAATAGGGCAAGAAATTGATCTCTGGCGGCTCTCCTGTTTTGGGGTTTATTTGCAAAAATCAGGGGTGACTCATGTTTTTTTACTAGTGTGGAGTGGGTATCTCATTAAAGAACCATTCCCCCCAAAATCTTCCGCACCAACCCTGGGCCTTCGTAGATCAAGCCCGTGTATACTTGAACCAAATCAGCGCCAGCATCCAGTTTTTCCTGCGCTGACGAAGCGGAATCGATGCCCCCTACGCCGATGATAACCGCTTCTTTGCCCAATTTATCACGAAGATAGCGGATAACTGCGGTGGCACGTTCTCGGACGGGAACCCCGCTCAATCCGCCCATGCCCATGGCGGTGATCTGGCTTTCCGGTGTTTGTAGACCTACCCTCGAGATCGTTGTATTGGTCGCAATGACGCCCGCCAACCCAGTTTCCTGCACGATGTCGGCGATATCATCCAACTGGCTATCTGTGAGGTCGGGTGCGATTTTCAGCAGGATAGGTTTGGGCAATTTTTGGGCCCTGTTTTGATCTTGCAGTAAATTCAGGAGTCGGGTAAGCGGTTCCTTTTCCTGCAATTCGCGCAATCCCGGGGTGTTGGGGGAACTAACATTCACCACGAAATAGTCGACCCAGGGGAACAATTTTTCAAAACAGATCAGGTAGTCATTCGCGGCTTCTTCATTGGGCGTCAGCTTGTTTTTGCCAATATTTCCGCCAATGATGAGGCCATTGGGCACGCCCGTCTGTCGCAGATCTTTCAGCCGTTCGGCGAGTGCGTCCAGTCCCTCATTGTTGAACCCCATCCGGTTGATCAATGCCTTGTCTTGCGGCAAGCGGAACAAACGCGGTGGAGGATTACCGTCCTGTGCAACCGGGGTAACCGTGCCGACCTCGATAAAGCCAAAGCCCAGACAAGCCAGTCCGGGAATGTGTTTCCCATCTTTGTCGAAACCGGCTGCAAGGCCTACCGCATTGGGGAAATTTAACCCCAACACCTTCTTTTCCAGACCTTTATCGGGTAAGCAAAACATAGATCGCAGGAGCCAGCGCGTGGGCGGGAATGCCGCAGCAAGATCGAGCAACTGGAAGGTGAGACGGTGCGCGGTCTCGGGAGAAAGCGCAAAAAGTAGTGGTTTGAAAATTGAATACATCGGGCGCAAAAGTCCGAAAACTTTGATGGCGTTTAATAAAAAAATCCGTGTCCCATCCGTGGCATCCGTGTCCCATTTAATCAAAATGGAACACGGAGGACGCGGATGGTACACGGATTTTTTATTCCGGAAGACCAGATCACTTTTTCTTTTTCGTAGCTTGTTTGGTCTTTTCTTCCTGTAAACGCTGTTGCTCTTTCATGGCCTGATCGAGCCTTGCGCGGAAGCCGCTTGTCTTTTTGGGCTTTGCTTTGTTGATCTCCAGTTGTGCCTTGATCTTTTCCTTGTCAATGAGGAATTCCTTGGTCACAAGCGTCTGACCGATGTTCAGGATATTGCTGAAACAGAGGTACAAGGTAAGACCCGAAGCAAAGCTGTTGAAGAAGAACATGAAGAACACCGGCATGGTGTATTGCATGTATTTCATCACTTTCATCTGGTCGTTTTGCATCGAAGAGGCATCCATTTGCTTCATCGAATACCAGGTGTACCAGAGCGTCGTGACCACCCAGATGAGTGTGAACAGACTGATGTGTGCGCCTGCACCAAAAGGAAGATCGAAAGGCAGGTGCATGATGCTGTCGTAGCTCGACAGGTCGGTAGCCCAGAGAAAACTCTCCTGCCGGAACTCGATACTGGCCGGGAAGAACCGATACAGTGCGAACCAGATCGGCATTTGCAGGAATATGGGCAGACAGCCGCCAAGCGGATTCACGCCATATTCGCTGTACAGTTTCATGGTTTCCACACTCATGGCCTGCTGGTCGTCACCGTGCTTCTTTTTAAGATCTTCCAGGCGTGGCTTGAGGGCAGCCATTTTGGATTGGCTGAGTACCATGCGGTACGTGAGCGGGTATACAAGGAGTTTTACCAGCAGGGTAAGCATCAGAATAACGATGCCCTGATTGCCAATAAATCGCGCCAGAAAATCCATCATCGGGTGGATGATCCAGCGGTTGATGGCCCCGAAAATACTCGCGCCAAAAGGAATGATGTCCTGAAGCGACACACCAAATTCCTGCAAGCGTTTGAATTCATTCGGCCCTGTGTAGATCGCCATGTCGACAGAACCACGCTCGAAGGGCACCAAAGCTGTGGTTTTTAGCATTTTCAAGTTGGAATCGGCATCTCCGAAGACCCGAACCTCGCCCGTGAAATCGCGGAAGGTAAATCCCTGTGCCACGATGCTGGTATTAAAAAACTGGTTGGAGTGCGAGAACCACTGTACAGGTTTGTCGCCAAGACTCTTGATATCGTCTTCGCGGCAGTTACAGTAGTCAGCGCCTTCGTCAGTGACTTTGAAATAGACCGATGACATGGTACGCTCATAGGTCTGATTGCGCTCCAATTTGTCGATGTGGTTTTCCCAATAAAAGCGCAATTCCTTCTGCGTCAACACATTTTCCAGGCCATTGGCAGACACGCGATAGTCCAGGCGATAGTTGTCGGGCGTAAGCGTGTAGCTTTGCTCAAAGTATCGGCCATTGCCGGCATCGGCTCGAAAGGTGAGGGTATTTCCGTTTTTTACCGGCGCAAAAAAGAGATCGCTGGTGAGCACTTTGCCATTGGCGGTGCCCCCTACCGGAATCTCAAACTCGAAACGGTTTAGGTCGTCTTCAAGCAGTCGGAGTGGGCTTTTTACGTCCTTTCCAGCCGTGTCGATGAGTATTTTTTCAAATTTTTTGAGAAAAACCTCTTTGATCCTGCCACCTTTGCTGGTAAAGGTGATGCGGACGAGATCGTTTTCGAGTACCTCAAATTGTTCTTGTCCTGCGGCTGCTGGAGCAAATACACCGAATTTTGCGGCAATCAAGGTATTTTTAACCGTATCGGATTTACCCGCCGTAGCTAAAGTCTCTTGGGGTAAGGGAACCGTTGGGGTATCGGTTTGGTTCTGAGCTTGTTTACCCGCCGTAGTTTCAACGGAGGCGGGGTCGCCCTCCTTCGCTAAAGCTTCGGCGGGTGGAGGGGCGGAGTATTGCATCCACAAAAACAACAACAAGAATATCAGCCCCATGCCGATATAGGTACTTAGTTGACTCTGTTTTTCTTCCATTACAATTTTTGCGTGAATGAGTGAATGGGTGAATGAGTGAATGAGTGAATGCGTGAGTGAATGAGTGAATGGGCGAGTGGGTCAATGAGAATCTTATTGGATTCGCTCATTCACTCACTCATTCACTCATTCACCGATTTACTCACTCATTCACCCATTCACTCACTCACTCATTTCAAAAAGCCCGCAAAAGTATGTCAAAACCAAGCGCAATTATAGCAAAGCTCGAAGATTGCCACGATTGGCTCGACCAAATACGGGCAAAAGCCCTCCTGGAAGGAGAGTGTCCTACGCTTGTCAACCCAGTTGATCCACCAATTCACTCCTCAGCTAAACGAAAAACTTCGCTCCCCGTAGCAAAGTAAGAGATTTGCATGGAAAGTAAATCAGGTGCTTTTCTACATTTGTCCGCCAAAAAATTTCGCCTTTCTCATGAATAAACTACTGCTATTGCCCACCAAAAATTTCTCCACCATCAAGTCATGGCTTGCCCAACCGATGGTGGTCGTCCTATGCTTAATGGGCCATCTCTCGGGTCTATCCCAAACCCTCC
>JAUSMG010000335.1 GCA_030645295.1 Saprospiraceae bacterium
ATGATCTTGTGTCCGGGGCAACAATCTAGCGCACCACCGTCACATCTCCTTTCATCAGAATCTTCTGACCGTCAATCAGTTCCACCTCAGCCCACCACACGAACACTCCCGGATTCACCGGCTCGCCCTTGTAGTCGCCAGGCCAGCCCAGCGATGGAGCGTCGGGAAGGAAGTTCTTGTTCACGAACAACTGTTCGCCCCAGCGATCGTAGATCTGAAGGCTCAGGATCTGATTCACTGATCCCTGGCGGGTGAACAGTGTGAAGGCCCCATTCAATCCATCCGGATCTTCCGGCCAGATCACATTCGGGGCGTAGATGTCAATGTCACGGTCCACACGAATGATCGTCCGGGCCGTCGCCTTGCATCCCTCCTTCGATATGATCGTCACCGTATACTCCGTCGTCACAAACGGCATCGCAACAGGATTCAGCAAATCCTGGATCGTGGTTCCGCCAAAAGTAAGACCCGTCATCGGCGTCCAGATCACCTGATCGATCAGTGGCAGTGGGAAGCTGGGGGGCACAATGGCCTCCAGTTCCTGATCCTCACCCAATGCGATGCTGAATGTGGGCTCTATGTTCACCAAAGGCGTCGGCGGCGTCGGAACCGGAATCACTTGCGTGATCTCGCAGCCGTTCACATCCTGAATCACCAGATCGTATGTGCCGGGCTGAAGTCCATCAATATCCTGCGCCGGGAAGAAGGTCGTTCCACCGTCAATGGAATATTGGAATGGACCAATGCCGCCGTTGATCTGCTCCACCGTCAAATAACCCAGTGTTCCGTTGCAAAGCGGCGGATCCAGCAAAAACTGCAAGCCCGTGGGTACGTTCTGCTCCCGAAGCAACGGAACATTCGCCACCGCAGTACAGCCGTTCAGCGGCAAGGTCGCCGTTACGGTGTATAGTCCCGGCTCGTCTACCACCGGATTGGGCGTATTCGCGCCCGAAACAATGTTGCCATCCAGCGTCGTCCATTGCAGCAGTGCCTGCGGCGCTGCGTTCGCCTGAAGCGTGCGCGCCAATACCGAACAGGTCAGCGGTGCAACAGGTTGGGTGTTCACCACCGGTGGATTCACGTTCTCAGTCACCACCACTTGCTCCACATCCGTACACCCGTTCTCGGTGTTCACAATCGTCAGCGTGTACGTGCCCGGAGCATCCGCAACAGCGTTCAATGTGGTACCACCACTGACGATGTTTCCGCCCGTAGTTGCCCAGGTATAAGTTGGTGCATTGCCAAAGCCGGAGCCCGTGCCCACCAATGCCGTATTGGTCACAACGCAGGTCAGCAATTGCGGCGGAGCGATGGCGAACACTGGTGGGTTTACATCTTCTGTAACCACAACACTGCTCGTCGACACACATCCGTTTTGGGTGTTGTTGACCGTCAAAGTATACGTGCCCGGATCACCGATCTGCGGCGTCAGGGTCGTTATCCCCGATATAATTTGTCCACCAGTAGTAGACCACAGGTAGGTAAAGTTCGCACCCAGGCTCGAACCGTTGCCGTTCAGCGCCCCACTCTGCGTGTCACAATCAAGTCTGAGACTTGGACCAGCCACTGCTGTGGGCAGCACCACATCCTCCGGTACATTGATCGAGGAAGTCTGGGTACAGCCGTTGTTGGTATTGGTAATCAATAAATTGTAGGTACCCGGATCATCCACCAGCGGTTGGTTGCTTGTCTCGCCGCTCACGATATTGCCATCCGGGGTCGTCCACACATACGTAAATTCAGGACCAGCACTGGAGGCCGTCGCATTGACCAGCGTCTGCTGCAAAGTGCAGGTCAGTGTCGCTGGTTGCGCAATGGAGGCCACCGGAGGCGTCACATCTGCAATGATCTGAATGTTGTCCGTTGCCGTGCAGCCGTTCACGTTGTCCGTCACCAGTACCGTGTAAGTACCCGTCGAACCAACCGTCGGAGTCGGGGTGTTCCCCCCGCTCACAATTGTGCCGTTCGCCGTCGACCACACATAAGAGATGTTCGTCGAGGTCGTGGTCGCCTGAAGGGGCAGGGTCAAAACCGTGCAGGTCAGCGGTGCGGCGCTGCCGGCATCCACATTCGGGTTTACAATGTTCTCCGGTACCGTAACCACCGCCACGGAACTACAGTTGTTCGAGGCATCGAAGGTCTGCAACGTGTAGGTGCCCGGAGCGTCGATGGTCGGCATCAGGGTCGTGTTCCCGCCCGTGATATTGCCGCCATTCGTGGCCGTCCAAGTGTAACTGATCGTCGGGCTCATGGTTGTGCCGTTGGCGTTCAGGTTGAAACTGGTCAGCGTGCAGGTCAGCGTGGCCGGCTGGGCAATTACGGAGGTCGGAACATCCGCGCTCAGCGTGATCACCACCTGATCGTTGCTGGTACAACCGTTGGTCGTGTTGGTGATCAACAGGTTGTAGGTACCGCTGGCATTGATCAATGGCGTCAGGGTATTCGCCCCGCTCACGATGTTGCCACCCGTTACGGTCGTCCACAGGTACTGGAAGTTCGGGCCGGTGCTGCCCGTGCCCTGCATCACATACGTCGTTTGCGAACAGGTAAGTTCGAAGGTCGGACCGGCCTCCACCGCTGGCGGTGCAAAATCGTCCAGCACGATCACATCGTCTGTGTCTGTGCAGCCGTTGGTATTGTTCGTGATCAGCAGCGTGTACGTACCTGCTGCATCTATCGTCGCAGTCGGACCATTGGTCGGCGAGGTAAAGTTGCCATCCACGGTGCTCCACTGCAACATGAAGTTCGGGCCCGTAGGGTTGCCCGAATTGCCCACAGATCCTGCAGGGCTTGTGCAGTTGATCAGCCCGTCCGGACCAGCCAGTGCAACAGGCGCTACGATGTCTTGTGGAACATTGATGTCCTGGGTGTCCGTGCAGCCATTGGCCGAGTTCACGATGTCCAGGGTGTAAACGCCCGGAAGGTTGACCGTGGGCTGCAAAGTACCCTGGCCGCTTACGATGCCGGGACCAGTCCAGGTGTACACATACGTCGGGCCCTGGGTAGACAACAAAGCGTCGATAACGGTCTGCAGTGTCGTGCAGGTCAGCGTGGCAGGACTGGCGATGCTGATCGCCGGAGCGTTCGCATCGTTCATCACCTGCACCGTGGACGTGGACGTACAGCCGTTGCTCAGATTGGTTACCAGTAAGTTATACGTGCCGGACATGTTCACCGTTGGCGTCAGGCCCGTGGCCCCACTCACGATGTTGCCCGTGCCGCTCGTCGTCCACAGGTACGTGAAGTTCGGGCCTGTGGAAGAAGCCGTGCCATCCAGATCGAGCGTCGGGATCACGCAGTTGAGCGTCGCATTTTGGCCCGCATCGGCGACCGGGGGCAGAATGTCTTCCGGAACTACCACCGACAGCGTCGCAAAACAACTGTTCGCCGTGTTCAGCAAATTAAGGATGTAAGTACCCGGGGCATCCACCGTGGGTTGCAGGGTTCCCTGACCGCTGATGATGCCAGGGCCCGTCCAGGTGTAGGTAAACGCTGGACCTGAACTCGACTGGCTCGCGTCGATCAAAACGCTCAACACCGTGCAGTTTAAGGTGTCGGAGGGTGCAGCAAGTGCCGTCGGAATGTTCTGATCGGCCGATACATCCACGGAGGATACCGCCGTGCAGCCGTTTATGATGTTGGTTACCAGCAAGGTGTAGGTGCCTACTGCCGTTGCGGTCGTTGATATCGTGTTCGTCGGGCCGGAGATCGTGCCGCCTGTCCACAGGTACGTGAAGTTCGGGCCGCTGCTACTGCCCGAGCCGTTGAGCGCAACCGTACCCATCGTGCAAGTGATCTGGTTGGGCGGCGCAATGGCCGAGGTAGGCAGCGCTGTGTTCTGGCTGATCACCACCGAATTCGTGGCCGTGCAACCATTCGCAGGATTCGTCACCGTCAGCGTGTACGTTCCCGGCATGTTTACGTTCGGGTCCCAGGTGTTTTGCCCTGAAACGATATTGCCACCGCCGCTCGCTACCCAATTGAGTACCAACGTGGAGTCGGTCGGCAGCGGAACAGCCCCGATGTTCAGGTTCGTGACCGTGCAGGTCAGCGTAGCAGGATTGCCTACCGGAGCAGGCGGCGCCTGCATATTGGAACTCACCGTGACCGATGCCGAGGAAGTGCAGCCCGTCTGAGTGTTTGTGATCTGTAAAGTGTAGGTGCCGGCAGCATCCACCGCTGGCGTCAGGGTGTTCTGGCCGGATACAAAATTGCCTCCAACAGTCGTCCACACAAACGTAAAGTTGGAGTCCGCCGAAGAGCCAATCGCGTTGAGGTTCGTCTGCGGAGCAGTACAGTTCAACTGAGCCGGCTGCGCGATGACCGTCGTGGGCGGCGGCAACTGAACCACTGTAACTGTGGTATTTGTGGAACAGATCGTGGCTCCGCTCACCGTCACCGTGTAGGTCCCGGGCGTCGAAACACTGATCGGGTTGGTCGTCTGACCCGAGGACCACAGGTATTGTGGGAAGTTGCCGCCCGTGACATTGAGCGTGGAACTACCCCCGGGGCAAAACGGAGTGGTCGTAACAGCTATAGTAGGTGTCGGCAAGGCATCAACAGTGGCACTCCCGGTACCGGTACAACCATATGAATTGGTCACTGTGACCTCGTAAGTTCCCGGTTGAGTCACAATGTTCGTGATGCCCAGGTCACCATTTGACCAAACATACGAGGTAAAGCCAGGCGGTGCTGTCAATATATCATTCTGTCCCGGGCAAATGGCGGGAGCACTCAAGGTGATGGTTATGGGTTGCACCTCGGCTGAATTAACCGTGATTTCCTGAGTCCCTGTGCAGCCAAAATGGTTTGTGACGGTTACACTATAGGTACCCGGAAGTGTTATCAATAAGGGGTTCAGGGTATCACCTGTGCTCCACAAATAATGATTGAACATCTGAGCCACTTGCACAAACGCAGTGTCGTTCTCCGGGCACATCGCTTGTGGCGCCTGCAAAGCAGGCGCGACAACCGGGCTTGCCGGGATTATTATCTGGTCCGTGAAAGGACAACCGAATTCGTCTGTCAAAGAAAGTGTATAGGTTCCTGGCCCATTGATTGACAACGGAATTGAACTGCTATTGACAGGTGCCCAATTAATGTTTTGAAATACAGACCCCTGAGGATTAAGGACATCCAGCTCATAACTCTCACCGGGACAGATACCCAATGGACCGGTAATTTCAAGTGGCCCATCAAAAAATGGCCCCAACGCTTCATATTCATTGTCCCAGTGGTTGGGCTCACATCCGGTGCCCGTGGGATCCCAGCTCCAGGCCCCAGGCGGTTCTACAATAATGATGTGGGATAATTCTCCAGTGTTCCATTGTGCTACTATGGGTACCCGTTGACCTGAGAATGCAAAATCAACGAAAGCACGTAAAAGGATCGTTTGGTCTGCGCAATTGACATTGACCTGAACAATTGGGTTACAGTGCCCCAAAACCCGAGTCAGTGAATCCAAATTGGTCGGCTTGATATTTTGAGGATCCCCGGATGGATCACCATTTGCCCGCAACAAATATGGTATGACAAAAAGCGCGAAAGGAAGGATTAGGCGTAAAAATGTGTAGCGTTTTGCCATGAACTTTAAATGTTTTAAAAAGGAGGACGTAATTTAACACTCAAGATGCAATAAGCAAGAAAAACGCTTACCGCACAAAAACTTTTCAGCGGCCAAAAATACTTTTAACTCAGCATTCATTTTAGAAAATCTGTCTCTTGCCAGAATTTTACATTACATATGAATTTTCTTTAATTGGCAGAACAAAGTGTTTGATCAAAAAAAAGCGGCCTTCGAGTATTCTTTGGAATCTCGAAGGCCGTCATGATAAGTCTATGATCTTGTGTCCGGGGCAACAATCTAGCGCACCACCGTCACATCTCCTTTCATCAGAATCTTCTGACCGTCAATCAGTTCCACCTCAGCCCACCACACGAACACTCCCGGATTCACCGGCTCGCCCTTGTAGTCGCCAG
>JAUSMG010000336.1 GCA_030645295.1 Saprospiraceae bacterium
ATACCGCTATATCTTTGCAATACAACAGTTTAAACAATATTTTGCGGATGAGCAATGGGTCGCCATTGCCGAAGATGTGTTTCCTTCTCCCATCGATCCCTATCTGCTTGAACTTCGTAACCAATGCGTTTACAATGGCATTGGTCTCGCCATAGTCCCCCTCGAAGGCATGGTGCGCAAGGTCATTGACCCATCCAGACTGGGTATTTTTGGCAAAGACCGCAAGATGACCCAATGGGTAACCCGCGCACAATGGTATCAATCATTCAGTCAAAATATTGGAACCATGGCTGCTCACCGGCCTAAACCACCGGATGAGCTCACCGCCCTTTGGAATAAGATCTACCGGCCCATCCACTACCTGGTTTTGTCCCCCTTTAAAAAAAATATCTGGAGTAAGCTTGGCCGGCCTATCGGACAAACCTCCTCGGCTACTACCCGTTTTATGAGTTCCCAGGGGGTGCAAAAATGGATAGCGCTTCTGGCATTTTTAGCAATATCGCTGTTGTTTTATCGTGTGATCACCTTCAGCGAGGCAAAAGTTTTGGATCTGGAAGAACTGGAACTTCGCCCCAACGGCATAAACCCGGAAGATCAGGTCGGTTATTTGCTGGAGGCGGAAAATATACCGGAGGATGGCGTACCTACGGGCGTTCCAAAGCAATTTCCCATTGCTAAAGAGAAAAAATTTCGGGAGGAAGAAAATACGATCGACCTGACCGGAGAAGATAATATTGAGGGCATTGAGGAGGAGGACCCAAAGCCCAAAATTTCAGGAAATGCCTCCGATGCCTGCACGATTATGCGAACAAAAAAAGGCTGGTTTGTGCAGGACAATTCCTTTCCTGAAAAACAAGACGCCATTGACCGCAGTTTAGAACTCAGCAGACGAGGTTTGACCTGCTACTGGGCCGCTCAACAATGTATTGCCGAGGATCGCCAAGGTTGGCTGGTTTGGGTCGGCGAGCTATACCCTACCGAAGCGGCAGCGGAAATAGCTGCAGATAAATTTGCCCTGGCTTATCAACGGTATGGTCTGAAGAATGGAAAGTTTTTGGTGCGTGAACTGCGGTGAAAAACTTAGTAGAAAAGAAGAAAATGCAAGATTCCCTGCTTTGGAAAATATCTCCCCCCGGTGGCGGTCCTGCCTCCTATCTGTTTGGTACTATGCACGTCCGCGACCTGCGGGCATTTGGCTGGCTGGATCTGGCCATGCGATATGTGGCTGAATGTGAGGTATTTGCAACAGAGTTTGATTTTTCAGAAACCGATTCCGCAGCCCTCTCCGTTGCGCTCGAACTCCCGGAAGGTAAAGACCTGGAGCAATGGCTCAGTCCGCAAGCCTGGAGAAATCTGGACCGTTATGCGCGCAAAAAATTTGGTTCAGACGCGGAGGCCTTCCGGCACCAGCACCCTATGATGGTCAGCACAGCGCTGAGTATGGCCTTTTTGCTGGAGGAGTCCGCGCATTCACTTGACGAGACCTTATGGCAGCACGCCCGTTCCCTCGGCAAGACCACCACCGGCGTGGAAACCTTTGCCGATCAACTCGAAACTTTGCGCCAAATCCCCTTTGAGCAGCATCTGAAAGGGTTGACCTGGCTGCTTAAAAATTACGGCCGACATAAAACGCGCCTCCACAAAATGATGCGCCGATATGCAAACGGTGAGATCCAGGCTCTTTATCAAAGTGCTAAAAAAGACGCAAAAGGCATGAGAAAGATCCTGCTTTATCGTCGCAACGCATTGATGAGCAAGCGTTTCGCGGAAATCGCGTCAACCCAATCACTGTTTTGTGCTGTGGGTGCGGGGCATTTAGCCGGTGGGAAAGGCATGCTTCGGTTGTTGAAAAAAGCAGGCTTCAAAGTTGGAACTATGAACTATAAACTATGAACTATAAACGATGAACTATGAACGCGAAAAAAACTCAGTTTGGTTATGGTTGAAGGGCCAGAAAGCCATCTCATGTTGATCTCTATAACCATCCAATTTTCGTTTTCTATACGGATTCGCCATTACGTGACTTTTTTGAGAATAACACAAGTTTTCAATCTGAGATTCTCGTTCATCGTTTATAGTTCATCGTTTATAGTTCAT
>JAUSMG010000342.1 GCA_030645295.1 Saprospiraceae bacterium
TATCCTGCCTCCGTGAACACGGTTGCATCCACAATGGCAAAGGGCACATTCAGCACTTTGGCAATGGTTTTGGCGAGGAGTGTTTTACCGGTTCCGGTTTGACCAACGAGCAGGATATTGGATTTCTCAATGTCCACATCGTCGTCTTTCCGCTTTTTGCCTTTGTTTTTCTCCAGCTCCTGTAGGCGTTTGTAGTGGTTGTACACGGCTACAGCCAGCACTTTTTTCGCGTCGTCCTGGCCGATAACGTATTGATCCAGAAAGGTTTTTATCTCCCGGGGGGGGATAAGGTGCAGCGGACCGCCGTAACGTTCGCTTTTGCCTGCGCCGGGCTGTGGTTCTTGTTTTTGCTTTTTGTCTTCACGCTTCACGCCTGCGCTTTCGAGTTCCAGATCAATGATATCCTGCGCTTTTTCGGCACAGGCTTCGCAAATTTGCGCTTCCATGCCGGAGACCAGTATCATTACCTCTTCCTCTGTGCGACCACAGAAGGAGCAATAGCTCTGAGGATTTTTTCCACGTTTTGTCATAACTGAAGTAAGGGAATAGAGCGCGAAGGTACGGCGAGTACTTCAGAATTTTGCGTGGGGATTTTGGGAGACTGTTATCTAAAATCATTGGGCTGTGGCAACTCTGTGGACACTGAACTGTTTGAGGTGGAATCCTGAATATTTTGAATGGCTACCCAACCGGACTTCTGGACATTTTGGTACTGTACGTTAGGCACGATTCTGCAAGTGCATGATTTTTAGGTTATTAGAGTGCAAATCCAGTGTCCAATGTCAAAATGTCCAATAGCCTGCTAATCAATCTCTTATCCCACCAAAATCTCATACGACCTATGCGATATTATTTATTTGCCATTTTGGTTTTCCATTATCTGAAAGTTTTTTCACAACAGGCCGACCCCATTCCGCCAGGGGTCCAACGCTTGTTGGACGCCTATCCCGATCACCTGGAAGCATATCAGGACAATTATATCTATTGGAAAGATGGCTCTTTAATGCAATACGACGACAGCCGTTTCAAGACCGAAGAAGAAGCATTTGATTCAACAGACCTTGAAGATCACATGAATGCTCTGATCTACCCGCCCGGTCTTCCAGTGGATACACCCGGCTTTAATTGTGACCCCGGGACCCTGCGTTGTCAGGAGTTTTTTATGAAGATGTACGGAAGCACAGAAGCATCAGCAAGAAGTCACCTCGTTCCCGTCACCTGGCTCGCGCCCAAACCGGGACAGACCAAACGCATCTGGGTCACATCCATCAACGGCGTAAACGAGCACCTGCAAGCTGTTGCTCAGGAACTGGTAACCCACCCGCATTTACGGCCTTACGTGACCGATATCGGGGGGACTTTTAACTGGCGTCCGATCATGGGCACACAACGAATGAGTCCGCATTCTTTCGGCATTGCCATTGACCTAAACACCCGCCGCTCCGAATACTGGAAATGGGACTACAAGGACAACTGGCAGCTGGATTCTGTAGAGATCAACCTTGCATGGCGCAACTCCTTACCCCTGGAAATTGTGGAAATTTTTGAACGGCACGGCTTTATCTGGGGCGGCAAATGGTTTCATTATGATACCATGCACTTCGAATATCGTCCGGAGATG
This sequence comes from Saprospiraceae bacterium, assembly GCA_030645295.1. GTDB lineage: Bacteria > Bacteroidota > Bacteroidia > Chitinophagales > Saprospiraceae > M3007. The sequence goes on from JAUSMG010000342.1 coordinate 1,622, forward strand.
CTGCCATCTCAAAAGCGACGGAATGTTGGAAAACCGACCCGCAAGCCGGCCCCCGGGAAAAAGAGGGGTTAGTTAGAATATCCTTATCATTCCACTGGACGTCAAACATATAAGATGATTTACTCAACTTGTTGAGCAAAATTACTCAATATATTGAGATAATTTACTCAAAGTTTTAACTAAAATCAATTTTTACTTGGCAATTCCTGCAACTGGTTTTCCAGTCGGCTAAAGTGCGTAAAACGCTCAGCCACCACCAGCGCTTTGCCCCAGTTTGTCGTGGTTTACACGGTCAAAGAACTGCGTGTAGCGGACTTCCACCGCCGAGTTAGCGCCCGTGCCGGGCGCACCTAAAAAAGCCCGACATGCCAAAGGCATACCGGGCTTAATTGTTTTTGGGTCTTTTTTACACTTTCGCCTTGGGTTTGAGGCTTCCAGACCTGCTGGTGCATTCTTCTAAATCAGATTTTGACCCTATAAGATCTCCCCGCCGGTGACTTTTACCGACGGGGAGATGCTCAATTCACACATTTTATACGAAAGACTACCGTTAATGCTGGCCTTTCATAATCCGCTTGGTACTAACTCCGTTCTTGTTCGCCAAACGCACCAATAAAATTCCGTCTGGTATATCGCTTAGTTTCAGGTCGATCTGGCGTGTTCCTGTAGCCACATTTTGACGATGTAGCGTGCGACCAGCCAGATCCAATATTTCAAGTAAAAGATCTTCGTCAGCATCTACACTGAACATCACTTGGGTAAACGAACTGGCTGGATTGGGCTGCAAGGTCCAGGCTGCTCCGCCCAAGGGTTCCTGGGTAGATACAATCTGTACAAAAACACAGGTTGAAGTAGCGGTACAGCCGTTCTCCGTTACCACCACTGCGTAATTGCCAGAAGTTGAAGGCGTAAAGGAACTGCCCGTCGCGCCTGGTATGGGCTGATTGGTTGCGCAGTTGATCCATTGGTACGCAGCATTCATCGCTGTTGCCGTGATCGTATTGCCTTGCACCATTATTCCATTATTTGCAGAGTTGACCAACAAAGTGAGTACGACCGTTGAGTCGCATCCAGCCTGGGTTTGGAACACTCCTGTGTAGGTGCCTGGATCGGTCAGCAGTTGTCCATTGAAAGGGTAGGATTCGCCCGCACATATGGTAACCGTGCTGAAAATATCAGGGCTTGGATTCACTGTGAGGATAAGCACAATGACTGAATCGCAACCAACCGATGACGAAAGGTCCTCCGAATAGGTACCCGATGCAGTGAGGACATCGCCATAAAAATTATAACTTTCGCCACTGCAGATCGAAGCCGAAATATTGGTCGGCGGAATTAGCGGGAAAATGGTCAGGAAAAGGGTCTCTACAGAATCGCAACCATTGGCCGCTGCTCCAACATAATTAAACGGGTATTCACCGCTTTGGGTCAGCACCAGCCCGTTGTACTCAAAGGTTTCTCCGTTGCACACCGAGGCGGTAAAGGCAGATTGTGCCAGTGGAAGTACATCCAAAGTTAGTGTCACGATGGAATCGCAACCGTTAACACCCTGAAGCACAGCCGTGTAGATGCCTTCCTGGGAAAGGGATTGTCCATTGAAATCATAACTTTGGTTTGCACAAACGCTGGCGGAAAGGCCGCTTTGCTGGAATGGCAGCACATTCAGCGTCAGCACTACTGTAGAATCGCAACCGTTTGAGCCAGTCAATACTGCGGTGTAGGTACCTGCTAGATTGAGCGATTGTCCGTGGAATGGGTAGGCTTCGTTGGCGCAAATGGTCGCTTCAAAGGCAGAATTAAGCAGTGGTAATACGGTCAGGTTTAGCACAGCAGTAGAATCGCAACCATTGGCGCCTGTTAGTAATGCAGTATACGTGCCGCTGGTGTTCAGATCAAGTCCGTTGAACCCGTAGGTTTCTCCTTCGCAGATGCTGGCCTCCGTGATGCTTTCACCGAGTGGAAGCACGTTCAAAGCCAGGGTTACCAGTGAATCGCAGCCGCCTTGTGCAGTGAGCAAAAGGGTGTAGTTGCCGCTTTGCGTCAATGTATCGTTTCCAAACACGTAGGATTCACCCGCACAAATTGAAACCGGAAGATAGGTATCAAAGGACGCAAAAAACTCCAGCACCAGGCTGGCCGTGGAATCGCAACCGTTTGCTCCGGTGAGGGTATATTGGTAAAAGCCAGTCGAGCTCAGGAGCGCACCGTTGAACAGGTAACTGCTGCCTTCACAAAGCGAAGCAACGGTAATGGAGGATGACAATGGCAGTACCACCAGACTGATCGTTACAATCGAATCGCAACCGTTAAATCCATTAAAAGTGAAGTGATATTCCCCGGAAAGCGTCAGGGCATTTCCGTTGTAATCATAGGCATCACCTTCACAAATGGTCGATTCTATGATCGTTTGCGCCACCGGTAGCACGGTCAGGGCTACAGTAATGGTGCTGTCGCAGCCATTTTCACCGCTTAGCACGAAAATGTAATTGCCGGATGTTGTCAGCGACGTGCCATTGTATTCATAAGAATCGCCATCGCAGATCATTGCAGAGATCACCAGGAATTGTGTATGCAACACGTTCAGGGTCAGTACCACCGTAGAATCGCAACCGTTCTCCCCGGTGAACACGGCAGTATAATTGCCCGCGTCGCTGAGGTCCTCTCCGTTAAAGGCGTAGGTTTCATTTGAACAGATTGTTGCTTCAACGGCGGTATTTTGCAAAGGCAAAACGCCCAACAGAAGGGTCACGGTGCTATCGCAGCCATTTTCTCCTGTGTAGACTGCGGTATAAAGGCCTGCATCAGTGATCAGAATTCCATTAAAATCATAGGATTCCCCGGCACAGATATTCTCGTTGAGTATAACGCTTTGCGTAAGATTTACGGTGAGCACAAGGGTCACCGTGCTGTCGCAGCCGTTCGCTCCGGTAAAAATATAGTTGTAGATTCCATCGGTCGTTAGCGTGTCTCCGTTGTAGGTGTAAGCTTCCCCGGCACAAATGGTGGCAAACAGGTTGGTATCTGAGCTTGGCAACACCGTTAAGGTGAGCACAACAACACTATCGCAACCATTTTCAGCCGTCAAAATGGCTTCATAAATACCCGAATTGCTCAAAAGTGTACCGCTGAATGCATAGTTTTCGCCTTGGCAAATGGTAGCCGCAAGTGCAGATCCGATGGCAGGAAGTACATTCAACGTAAGTATCACTGTGGAATCACAACCATTGGCGCCTTCAAAAATGAACGCATAATTTCCCGCGTCCGTCAATACCTCGCCGCCATATTCATAATATCCTTCGGCGCAAATGGTCGCCTGCTCGGTGCCGTTTGAAGCTGGCAATACGGTCAGCGTGAGCGTCACGGTAGAATCGCAGCCCCCAAGTGCAATGAAGGTCTGGGTATAAGTTCCGGCAGCATCGAGTACATCGTTGCCAAACAGGTACACACCGCCATCACATATGGTGGCTTCGGCCTGAACGTCAAAGAAAGATACAAAACTCAGGTCAAGCACCACGGTTGAATCACAACCATTTTCAGCAGTAAAATGGGCAGTATAAGTGCCATCATCGGTCAAAATATCGCCCTGGAACTCATATTCAGACCCAATACAAAGACCAACGATAAGGTGGGTTGATGCATTAGGCAGGAAGTTAAGGTTTAAAGTTACAATCGAATCACAGCCACCAATAGCTGTCAGCGAATCTACATATACCCCTGGAAGCTTGAGGGTGTCACCTCCAAAGACATAAATTTCGTCCTCGCAAATCGCGACTTTCAGGAGGATTTCGAAAAATGGAACAACCTTTAGATTAAGGGTAACGATTGAATCGCAGCCATTTTCTGCAGTCAGCACAATGGTATAAGTACCGCTTTGCGTCAGGGTGTCTCCCTGAAAAAGGTAGTTCGTGCCTTCGCAAATGCCAGCTTCCAAAGTGGTCAGATTAGGCGCTAATACAACCAAGTTTAAGGTTACGATGGAATCACAGCCGTTTTCTGCGGTTAGGGTGACTCCATACGTGCCCGATTGGTTCAGGTCATCGCCATTGAATGGGTAGGTGTCCCCTGCGCAAATGCTCGCGTTGAGATTCGTCAACGACAAAGGGAGTACCGATAATTGGAGCGTAACCGTTGAATCGGAGCCATCGGCGGCAATGTAAGTGGCAACATACTCGCCGGGCGTATTCAGAATTTGTCCATCAAAGATGTAGGACTCATTCGCGCATATACTGGCGACTATAATAGTATCGCCAGACATGTTTTCCGTGCTTCCTAAAATGGAAAAACTGGAGGAGGCAGGTGCAGCATTCAATCCACCGAGCCAAATACCGGCCGCGAGGATGCAGAAGAACTTGGTCAAAAGACCGGGCTTTAAAGAAACGCCTGCCCATCGGCTAATCAAGAAGGGGGATGTAATTTGTTGAAACATAACAGATTAAATGGTTGAAAAAAATTGTTGAAAGAAAAAAATGTTCGTTTCAACGGCAAGAAGGGGATGGTGGCAAAGTGAAAAGCCTGACAAATTTCCCCTGTCTTTAAGGAGGGAAAATTAAACCTGCATTAAAAGAAAATTAAAATACGCTGCGCGGCTCAACCCATTGGAATGGAAACGATGAATTCGCTGCCTTTTCCCTTCTCAGAATGGACGATGATTTTGCCATTGTGCAGTTGGATAATCCGGTGGCAAATGGCCAGACCAATACCATGTCCGGGCACAGCGGAGGTGGCATATTTTCCCCGAAAAAACGGGGTGAAGATCAGCGTTTGTTCTTCGGGTGAAATGCCGACTCCTTTGTTGGAAAAATGAATGGTAACAGTATCAGGGCTAACTCCAATTCTAATATTGACCGTATGATCGGGAGAAAACTTGCAGGCATTGTCCATAAAATTGAGAAATGCCGTTTTGAGCAGCTGTTCATTACCATTGATGGAAAGCAGGGAATCATCTTCGGGCAGCGCGTCGTATTCGAATAAAAAATGATACCCAGGCTGGGCCTTAAGCAGTTCATTTTGAGCCGCAAAAAGCACTTCATCCACACGGACGAAAGAGAACAACAGGCGTTGTTTATCCAGCTGCGATTGTGCCAATAAAAGCAATCCATTTGTAAGCGACACCAGTGTCTGGGTGTCTTCCAAAATGGATTGCAGGGTTCGTTCGTACTCTTCCGGGCTGCGTCTCTTCTCAAGCATCATTTGCAACTGCCCGGTAATGGCAGCAAGCGGATTGCGGAGCTCATGGGAAGCGCTGCTGACAAACTGTTGCTGCACGCCAAAGGCAGTTTCCAGCCGATGCAGCATATTGTTGAAATTTTTACCCAATTGCGCGATTTCATCCCGTTTATTTCCTTCGCTTACCCGCCGGTTGAGGTTGTCCTCTCCAATGTCTGATATTTCTTCATTGATCCGGGCAAGTGGTTGGAGTGCCTGTCCGGCGAAAATGTACCCGGACACAATGATCAACAAAACTCCAATCAGAAAGCCAGCCAACAACACGTCGCGCAGGTTTTTCAGTTTGCTTCTGCCATAGCGATCGAAAGCGGAAGAGATGACCACAAATTCACCCTGTTGACCCTGATAAGTGAGCCCCACGTATTCAATTTCGTCGTCCACATATTCCAGTTTTCCACGCGTTCGGATAAGTTGCAGTAAATCAGGGGAATAACCAACATCTAAATCGTCCAAACTGGTGTAAACAAGACTATCACGTCCGTCAAAAACCAGGACTTTTTCCTGGTAAAGCGCATAAATTGAGTTCTTATCGATGATGCGCAGCAGATCTTTGTCCACTTCCTTCACTGTTAAAAAAAGCCTTGCGGTGGTGAGGCCACGACTCTCCAAACGGGAAAAGAACTCCTCACGACGGTAGTCTTCAGAAAGGGAATACACGCCAATGCAAAATACGGTTAGAATAGTGGCTACAATGGCTGTAAAACGCAGGGCAAGTTTAGACCGTATGTTCATGCGGGTGGGAGCACATTGAGAAAGTAACCAAGCCCTTGTTTGGTATGGATGAGTTTCGGCTCGAAGTTTCGGTCAATTTTTTTGCGGAGAAAATTGATGTATACTTCTACAACGTTGGTTCCTGTATCGAAATTCACATCCCAAACGGCCTCTACGATCTCATGCCTGGAAGCCACACGACCATTGAGGCGTACCAGATATTCCAACAATGAATATTCTTTTGCCGTCAGGTCAATGGCCTTCCCGGCACGAGAAACCGTCTTGAAGCCCGTATTGATTTCTAAATCGGCCACCCTGAGCATTTCATCAGGCATTTCGGCAAGCGGTGCGGATGGCTTTTTCTTGAGCAAATTGCGCATTCGGGCCAACAACTCACGAAAATCATAGGGCTTTACGAGGTAGTCGTCCGCTCCCGCGTCAAAACCCGTCAGTTTTTGCTCAACACTGCCCAGGGCGGTCACCAGAATAATGGGAACTCCCGGGTGAACAGCTCTGATCGTTTTACAAACATCATAACCGCTCACAAAGGGCAGGTTGAGGTCAAGTAAGATGATATCGAAGAAGTTGGTTTGTACCAAATATTGTCCTACGGCTCCATCCGGCGCTATTTCAACGACAAAATCATTTTCCTCTAACCAAGCCTTGACAGAGGCCGCCACTTTAGGCTCGTCTTCCACCAGCAATACTTTGGTCTTTTTCATCACCAACCCTGAGGTGTTCAATTTAAGCGGAAACTGGATACGCCCAACAGGCCTACATTGCAATAAATGGCTGCCACATAATTTCCGCGTTTGAGTCGCTCGTCTAATTTATACGTGAAAGAAAGTCGTTGCGTTTCACCCAGTGAAACGGCTTTCACTTGTTGTGCCTCAATCTGGATACTTCCTGAAGGCGCCTCTATGGTAGTTTTTATGGGTTTTGCAGATGAAATAGGCTTCCCTTGCTCGTCGGTAATGACCAGGTAGAGGTGCTGGTCGCCCTGATAATGCTGCGGTACATCTACCAGATCAAAGCCAACGGTTATCTCCCGCGCTTTTTTGGCCTTTAAGGTTTGCTTATCGTTCCGGCGCCCGAGTTCTACCCGAAAAGCGGTGGCTTTAAACTTGGCGCTTTGGGTCTTGCGGATCTGATCTTCCAACTTTTTGGCGAGATCGCCTACCTGACCTGTCAGGCTGGTATTCTCGGTTTGCAATTCCTGATTTTCCCCCAGAAGGCGTTGGTTTTCAGCCTTCAATTGTTCATTTTCCACCTGCAATGCAGTGATCAGGGTCTCGTACTCAATTTTTAATTGCCGCAATTCTTCTAACTGGGTGCGCAATTCGGTTAGCTCGCGTTTGTCCTGTGACTTAATCTTTTGAATGGCCGCATCTTTTTTTGCAATCAGTTCAGCAGTACTGGCTTCCTTACCACGCAGATCCTCATTTTCCACCCGCAAGTCACCATATGCCATGCTGAGACTATCCAAAGTGTGCTCCAGCGATGCCTTCTGCGCTTCAAGTGATTCGACGCTATCGGTCAGTCGGGTATTTTCTGAGCCCCGGTCACTCGCTTTTTTCCAAAAGTAAATGGCTGCTCCGAAGCTCAAGATTAGCAATAAAATGGTGATGATCAGGAGGTTTCGCTGGCCTTGGCTACCGTTTTGATTGTTGTTCATAATGAAGTGAATGAATCAAGTTAAAGCAATTGAATGGCCGAACAAGGTACGGATGCTGCCAGCTAGTGTCAAAATTTTAGTGTTGCAAAGTTGTCAAATCAAATATAGAGCCTAAATTAAACCGGAATTAAAAGAAAATTAAAACTCAACTCAACGCAGCACCCACGAGTACCCCAGCTGTCCGCGCCACTCCGAGTATTTCCCCCGGAACGTGGAAGTACTGCGGATCCAGTGCATGCCAAAGCTGAGTGTGTGCTTTTTCTGGACAAGAAAATTGCCGGTAAGCCCTGCGTTGAGGATGTTGCCATCGGCAGTGGCAGTGGCAGTGAGCAGGCGAGGGTGCCACTGCCTACTGCCCAATGCCGCTGAATTCAAATCTTCACCAGCCTCCCACTTGCCGACTTACTTTCTTCCACTACCCGCCACACATACATGCCTGCTTGGGTTATAGCATTCGGTGGAATTTCCAATAAATGACTGCCCGCACTTAAATCCAACACATTGATCCACAGCACTTTGCCAGATAGATCAGCAACTTCGACATTAACTTGTCCGGCTTGCGCAAGACGGATTGGAATGGTCGCGCCCGCAGTGGTCGGGTTGGGTTGCGGATTCAAAATGATGGTTTCCTGAAGCGATACAGGTGCATCGTTTTGGCGGAAATCAAGGGTGAGGGTTTGCGGCTCGTGGCCCAGACTGCCGAGGTTTTCAAAATTCTGAGAAGTTTTAAAAACTTCCGAAACCTTCAGCGATTCGAGGGCACGGATGCGCAGGAAGAGTAAATCTTGTCCCGGAACGATGCGCTGTGATTGATCCTTGAACCAGACAAAATTTAACAAGCCCGGTTTTGCCCGGTTGAAAGCATCCAAATCAAGGCCGGGCAGATCTCCAGTCAGCACTTCCAGAACTTCTACTTTTTCAGGGTCGAATTGCAGTCCCATTTGCAGCCCGGCCCATTCACCTAACTCCGACATTTGAAGGGTTATCTCGGCAGATTCGCCTGGAAGCAGGGTAGCATCAGGCAGCGTCAGGCTGCGTTTGGGAAGTCCACGATTCTGGCTGGGCGCTTGCAGGCCCGGCGCAGCATCGCAGTCCAGATCGCCGATCTTAATGGCTTTAAAGCTGGCCTGATATGAATTCAGTAAGGCATCTTCGATGCTGACAACTTCCGGAAACGCTGTTTGGAACGGATTCTGTGGGTTGGGGAAATTGAAATCTGCATCAATAAACCGCCATGCTGTGTTATTGGGCAGATCTGCATAAATGCCAAGAATGAGGTTGCGAAGTTCTATAAGGTCAAACCCCGTAATGGAGCCGCTTTTGTTCGCATCGGCGGCTACCATGGCATAAGGAGAAAGACCAGGCTCAAGACCCAGCATAAAACGACTGATCTTGATTAGGTCGAGCACCGTCACGCCGTTAGCAGGAAAATCATCTTTCTCAGGCGCAATCGTAAACGTTGAAGCGATGGGAATATTCAAAGAAGGGCCGAATAAGCAACCATTGGCATCCACAGAATCCATTTGCGTGAAATATGAAAAGGGCGGTGCAAAATTAACGGTGCCGTCAATTTGAATGGCAGTTCCCAGCAATGGCCCATTGTTACACCAGTTTGAGATACAAGTAGTAATGGCCATGCCGGGCCCACAATTTCCAAAATTATCCTGCACAATTACATACGTTGTACAGGAATCTGCGTTCCCAGCCAGGTCTTTAGCCCAAAGTTCCACCGTTTGGGTTCCGATTTCAGCACAAGTATAGGTCACGCTATTTATTGGATTCCCATTGAGGTCAATAGGAAACCCTGTGCCGGTACCAGCCGTTCTTATGCCATACTGTATCTGGCTGGAGGGCGTATGATTATCCTCCGCATACTGGAAAAAGTCGGAAGCCCACAACGTGATCATCCCGGTGGGCATGATGTTGACATTCAAGCCATTAAGGCAAACAACGGTCGGTTTTTTGCAGTCTTTCACTTCGAATACCTGTTCACATTGCACAGAATAACCGAGCGTATCCATGGCCCACCACCTGATCTTGTGTCTGCCGTAGGGTAATTGTGGTTCAACAAATGTATTGGGATCGGCGAATGTGTTCCAGCGCAGTCTAGCAGTGGTGGTATCGCCGCTCGTCACGGTTTCAAGTGCGAAGCCATACTTATCTGTGGGCGGTACAGGGCGTTCGTCGAAAGCTCTCGGTGTGCCGCCACTGTAATTCGGGTTAAAAAGATTGTTATAAGGCACGCTGTTCCATCCAAGCCCGGCATTTCCAAGGCTATCGGAGTTTAACACGGTTTCCATGATCTGATCGCCGTCCAGATCCAGAAATAGCAAAAAGGAAACCCTGAAAATACCCGAACAGGTGTCTACCAGCGTGATGCTCATATCGGTATTGCCTTCGCCCAGATCGTGGGTCTGTACCGCATTGTCCCACCAATACATTTCGTTCCAAAATTGAGCATGGTTGGTGCTGGCGTCACAAACATCAGTTGGGATAGCCGAGCAGCCATTGTAGTCGAGGCATTGAGCCGAAATGCGAGCGCCCGCCGAAAGGAGTAGTAGAATGGTAGCGAGATATTTCATGCGAAACTTTTTAATAGAATGAATGAGGTACTTGATTATAAGGCTATTTCACCACAATCCTGCCTCTGGCAATTACTTTGCCTTGTGCTGCAATTTGCCAGAAATATAGCCCGGAGGACAAATTTTTCTTTGTAAAACGGTAATTATTCCCTGAAAAAACTTCGGTCCGAAGCAGGCGGCCCATCGGGTCAAGGAGGTCAAATCGCAAATCCGATTCCGGCAAATCACCCAATAATACAAAGTTGGCCGCTTGATCCATTGGGTTGGGGGACACCAGCACCTGCACGTTTTTCATTCCTGAAACAGGGTTTTTAACCGACACCGTTTCGGGTCTGCCAATGGTATGCCGCCAGCTGTTGGTCAAAACAGGTTCGTTGAAATCGAAATAAATGGCCGCGCTGTTGTCGACAAAGGTTCCATCCGCCAGACCGGGCTTTTGACTGATGCGGAAGGAGACAAAACCGTGGGAAGCAGGCTCATTGGTGGTGCTGTCAGGCAGCAGGATATTCGCAAACGTGAAGATGATCTGACCGTTTGCGGTTACATCCCAGGTGTAAGGGTGGCTGGCAGCGATGGGACGGATGGTCGCAGGATCGAGTGTTGGGGGCAGGGTGTCAAAAATTCTAATCAGGAAAGCCGTGTCGTTGCCCGTGTTTTGGAAGCGGATCCTGTACTCTATGTCCTGCCCCTGTTCGATGAAGTGTGCAACCGTGAGGCCCAGCGGGAAACCCACTTTGTCGTTGGGGTCAAAGGAGCCGACCACGGCATCGCAATGCACCGCTATAGCAGGGTCGTTCTCGTTGTTGGGCAGGTTGAGGAGCAGGCTCAGGTTGCCGTTGGACGTACAATTTGCTACAACTGCCACCGGCTTTCGCAGTATGGAATGTTGGTTTGGGAACACCTGCAGCGCGAAGCAGGAATCTTCCGGCATCGGTGTTCGAATCCTTGTAATTGCTTGACCTGCATTGAGTTGCAATGGACTCTGCATGAACATGATCTGGTCTTCGATGATGACATATTCGGCTATTTCAGTCATATCACCCAAGCCCGTGTTTCGGATGGTGAACTCGATTTCCGAGCCATTGCAGGCGCCGGTGACTTCGATTTTGGAGCCATCCCAATTGATGCCCAATGGAGCACAGGAAGTGTCGGGGAAGATGTGCGCCTCAGCGCAAAGCACATCGCTTACCTGCGCATCACAATGCACGCCGAACACAATGTTCATCAAACTGCAAACTCCCGGCAACACATCACCCAACAAGAAGCTGAGTGTGTCGCCCGCTTGTCCGGCAAGGGGGATTGTACTGTTGACGTACTCTAAGAATGGGCTGACCACGATTTGCAAGGAGGCGTTTTCTGCCGGCAGATTGCCAGTGTTGCACCAACTGGCGTTGTACACTGCCGTCGTGCAACGGCGCAGCAGTCCGCTGGACAATTCCACAGAAAGCAGCGGGCATTCTCCCAATATTTGGGTCGCAATGTCTGGTGCAACCACCGTTTGACTCATTCCGGAGACACTCACCAGTGGCGTATCACATTGGGCATACAGGGTAGGTGGCGCAAAAGAAGGCCGAATGCTGAGCTCAAAATCGCCTTCCGTAACCCGAATTTCATAGGAACCATCGGGATTTGTCTTTTTGTAAAAGGCCTCTCCGGATTGGTTTTTGGCTTTCACGATAAATGCTGCCAAACCAGGTTCGCCAACCGTAAAACTGCAGTCCATATCCT
>JAUSMG010000343.1 GCA_030645295.1 Saprospiraceae bacterium
CATCCTGCCCGGTGATCAGCAAGTGGATATCGTGGGTTCCTTCGTAGGTCAGTACGGTTTCCAGATTCATCATGTGGCGCATCACGGGATACTCGTTGGTGATACCCATGCCGCCGTGGATCTGGCGGGCTTCGCGGGCAACTTCGAGCGCCATCATGACGTTGTTGCGCTTGGCCATGGAGACCTGCGCTGGGGTATGTTTGCCCACATTGGCCAGGGTGCCAAGTCTCCAGGCAAGCAATTGCGCCTTTGTAATCTCGGTGATCATTTCTGCTAACTTCTTCTGCGTCAATTGGAAACCGCCGATGGGACGGCCAAACTGAATGCGCTCTTTGGAGTAACGCAAGGCAGAATCATAGCAATCGAGCGCTGCGCCAATGGCGCCCCATGCAATGCCGTAGCGGGCCTTGGTGAGGCAGGAGAGTGGGCCTTTGAGGCCTTGTACGCCGGGCAACACGTTTTTCTTGGGCACACGCACATCTTCAAACACAAGTTCGCCGGTGATGCTGGCGCGCAGGCTCCATTTGCCGTGGATCTCAGGGGCAGAAAACCCTTTCATGCCTTTCTCGACGATCATGCCGATGATTTTTCCTTCCTCGTTTTTGGCCCAAACAACAGCGATGTCCGCCACAGGAGAGTTGGTGATCCACATTTTCGAACCGTTCAAAATGTAGGAATCTCCGTCGTCTTTAATGTTGGTGAGCATGCCGTTTGGGTTGGAACCTGCATCTGGTTCTGTAAGCCCGAAGCAGCCAATCAATTCTCCTTTTGCCAATTTTGGCAGGTAGTGGCGGCGGTGCTCCTCAGAACCAAAGCGGTAAATGGGGTACATCACCAGCGAACCTTGTACGGAAGCCATGGAACGCACCCCGGAATCGCCGCGCTCCAGTTCCTGCATGATGATACCATAAGCGATCTCGTCCATGCCGCCGCAGCCATATTCGGCAGGTAAAGATGGGCCAAAGGCGCCGATCTCGGCCAGACCTTTAAACAAATGCGTGGGGCATTCAGCGCGGTTGGCGTAATCTTCGATAATGGGGCTGACCTCGGATTTTACCCATTGACGCACTGCATCGCGGGCGAGTAAATGTTCGGAAGTGAGTAGCTCATCTACTCCGTAGTAGTCATGGTGTTGGTAGCGATCTTCGCGGGCAGTGCTGGGCTTTTGCATGATATTTTGCTGAAAAAAATGTCGGTAGGTAATAATTCGAAGGCAAAAGTAAAAAAAGTTGTTCGGGTAAAATGAACTGGAAGAAGTACTGGCGGAATTTTGACAGAATATAATTTTCGAGAAATGCTGAAAGAAGCCTTGAAATAGAATTAATCTTACATTTGCACTAAATCACTTTTCTATCATTCTTTTACCGCATGACACTCGTACAAGTGTCTTAAAACACAACGGCTATGAAAAATTTCCCGCAGAGCTGGATGAGCGTCCTGCTCGCATTTGCCTTCCCTGTACTTATGATGGCACAAAACAACGGACTTCACTATGAAGTAAATCGCGTTTATCCCTATTTATCTGTTTCAAGCGAACAGTTGAAAGCAGCCAACAGCATCGCTGAGTTTAATCAGCATTTTAAACCCAATTGGATTCGGGCGTATGAATCGGTTACCGTTTTGACCACCATTCAGGGCAATCTGCAACAATCAGTCAGCAACTCCGATGTGCTCACCCCAGCCCAAAAAGACAACTTGAATAGTGTGGATGCTGGCACGGAGATTTCAGTGGTGGTTCGGTATTTGCCGGAAAACACATTACAACACAATGATATTCAGGAATTTGATTTTACATTTTCAATAAATCCCGACTACGATGCAAGTTTTGCCGGAGGCCCAGAAGCTTTAATGCATTATCTACAAGAAACGGCCATTCAGGCCATTCCGGCAAATCAGTTTAAGGGCTTAGATATGGCGGCAATCAAGTTTACGGTGAACCATACCGGCGATATTGTGGAGGCGAGTATGTTCCAGTCCACTAAATCAGCGGAAATGGACCAAATTTTATTGGAAGCCATCCACCAAATGCCCACTTGGAAGCCAGCCACTTATGCCGACGGCACGACCGTACAACAGGAATTCGCCCTAACCTTGGGCAACATGGAAAACTGTATGGTTAATTTGCTGAATATCCGCAGGGATTGAAGTTTTGCATACTATCTGGACACTCGAAAAAAAATCCATCAGTGTAGATTTGCTCACCATTCCCAACCTTCAAGTCCTTCCAAGGGCTCAGGCTTGATGTTGAGTTTGGTCTCTGCACGTTGCTTTTGGCGCTCCAGTACGAGCCTTGCCAGACCTATGTGGGGTGGCTCCGGCGCATTGGGGTGCATAACAGGTCGGATCTTCTCCTCCAGCACATCCAGGCGGTACAGCAGACTCATCAGATAATCCTGGCGGTGTATGAGCATTTCTTCGATACGCTCCGCAAGCAGGGCCAGCAACTCGGCCTCATTAGCGGGCGGAGGCGCAGATTCCAGCTCGAAGGGTACGCGGACGAGGGCTGTGGTTTGTTCTAAAGCATTGTCAGACATGGGGCAAAAGTACGGTAGAAGGGCTCGATTTTTGGTGCCGATAAACTTGCTAATCAAAACCTATAAGGTTTTTGAAAAACCTTATAGGTTTCAACTTTGACAAAAAAGACCAACCCCAAGGCAAAGTTTTATGATTCAGAGCCTTCTCCCGCGCCTCTTCCAATCCAATTTCGAGCCGAAAGATCACCCTGTGCGCGAAGCGGAGCCACGCACTGAAAATGTTGCTTTTCATGTTTAAAATGGAAGGTGGTTTAAAGGAGGGCTGCTTTTTTAACAGGATTTGTTTTTGACAGGATATTCAGGATGGAGAGGGCTTCATCCTGTAAATCCTGTCAAAAACAAATAAGCCCCAATCTCACCCCTGCCAATTGATTCTCCTCGACACGTACATCACCACCGCCAAAATAGCGAACAAGCCCAGGCTTCCGATGAGCAGCGCGTAATCCTGTTGTTGCAACACCACGAACAAGAAGCCGTACAGCACCGTCATTGTTCCACACACAAACAATGCCATCCGGTTGGATTGGAACAGCGAGCGGGCATACAAGCCTGTCATCCCAATGGTCATGACTGCCGCAATGAAATATGCTGCGTTGAAGGATAGGTGCTCAGAAATGGAGACCAGCAATGTGTAAAAGATCACCAGGGCCAGACCAATAAGCGCGTATTGGAACGGATGTACCCGCCTCGATTGTCCCATTTCAATGAAGAAAATAGTGAGAAACGTGAGGCAGATAAAGAGGATAGCGTACTTCACCGAGCGCGTGGATTTTTGGTAATTATCCACGGGTATCAGAAAATCCACCCCAAAAGTGCTCTCGCTGAAATTCATTTGGGCTTCGCTGGTCCATTGCTGTGGGTAGTTTCGATTGAGGTTTAGCACCTTCCACGAAGCTTCAAAGCCCGCAGGCGATACCGTTTTTTCGTCGGGCAAAAATGCGCCCGTGAAACTGGGGTCGGCCCAGGGCGAAGCAATTTTAACGTCTGTGACTTTGCCCACAGGGGTAAAAAACAAGGCGCCCGAGCCTTTCAGGGCGAGCTCGATTTTGAATGAATGGGACCCAGCAGCCTTATTGAGCGCAGCGGCTTTGAGCGCAATCGGTACATGGATCCCGCTTTGAAGCAAGCCCGACACGGGAATTCCGGGGTCGAACATAGAGGCTTGGCCGTCCCATTGCAGCGTTACCTGGTCTTCTAGTCCACGCAAGTCAGGAATGCCCAGCACGAGCGATGCCTTGTCCCACAAAACCGTCGCTCCAGCAGGGACGAGTTTTTCCACCTCAGGGGCATTGAAAGAACCTTCCAGCTTAAGTCGGCTGCTATACAACACCACATCGAAGATGCCCCGGTGCCGTTTTTCGGGATTTATCTGGCCGTTCACGCGGAGTTCATCGGGCAGGAAACAGGCGAATTTCGTTTCCTTAAACACCTCTTTGCCATCGGTGCTGCGCTGGGTTTGTTCGTAGGGCAGCACGAGAATTGGTCCGCTGAGGGTCTGGCTTTGGCCCCATTTGCTGCTCACTTCATTGATGGCTTCGTTATGCCGGCCTTGTCGTTCATAGATAAGGCTTTCCACCATGGAAGTGGGGATGAGCAGCACCAGCATGAGGAAAAAAATGATTATGCCCTTGAGCGTGGTGCCGTTTCGCTGGATAAAAGAGGGTTCGGGGGTGTTGGGTTGGGTGGATTCCATGCTTAGAATTTTAATTTAAAACTACTTTGAGTTGCAAAGTTATTTTAAAAAATCAAAAATGCAATAGCGGGTGGCAAGAAAATATGCCTTAACCAAAATACAATCCCTTATTTATGACACTCTTTCATAAAATCACCACTTTGCAAGTTGCCAATACCGCATTTGGGCCACTTACCGTAGCAAAATAAATTCCAGGCAGAAGGAATATTGTAGGTAGAACAACGCGGTTTTCCCCGACAACCAGTTCGATCTCTTTTGCCTTAACCTTCTCCCCTTTCGTATTGCTGATGCTCAGTTGAGCCATGGTGCTTTTGGTCACCACCAAATCCAGAAAAGCAGGTTCACCTGCCTTCACAGGATTTGGAAATATATTTGACATCTCCCATCCGAACAGTTCGGAAGTAGTGACGGATTTGCAAATCCCGCCTTCTGCGGCGCATACCCCTAAATTTTGTCCCAGCGAATCCTGCATGCTAATTCCGGCAACGGAATTGCTGATCCCGATCGCAATACAATCGCTCCAAGTGGTGTCAAGCACTTCAAAACAAACCTCAAACAACGATTCTCCATCAGGCACTTGAAAAAGCTCGTCAGGGGATAAAGCATTGTAGAATAGTACCCCCAAATTCCCCGTGTTGGCCAACGCAGTATTGACAAAAATATTCGTGTCAATCAAATTGGCAAAGGCCGGATTAATTTGGTTGATCTCAGTAAAATGCAGAAGAACTGGATTCCAAGTGATGGAAAATGAGCCGCTTTCAACATTAAAATTGGCTACTTGCAATGGTACGCACACCGTTTCCCCCGGCACGCCAGATACTTCCTCAAAATTAAGCGCGACGTTATCAGTAGCATTGCAGCCACTCATGTCCATTTGGAACAAGTGTCCGCAACTTTTACCGTCTTCTAGGCTCACCGTATACAGACCCGGCTGGCATACTGAAAAGGTCACTGAAGAAAGATGAAATATAGCCCCCGAAGTTGTCATCACCTGTGCTTTCACGTCAGGGTTGGATGTCAGTGAAATGTCAATGGCATAAGTTTCGGAGTTTTCATATTGTGGATAGCCATTTCTGACGGTAAACCTTCCGAGACAGTCATTTCCAAAATTATTGTCAATGCCCGTCGCTGATATCTTGTTGAGGTAAACCACCTCGAACGCCTCGTCAATATTCACATCCACACAAGGCCCGGGTGGCATGCCAAGTTGCCCAGATTCATAAGCATTTGAGACATAATCATCCATGGTTATCGGTGCAAAAAACAAGGATAGCGGCTGCCCCTGGTTGAAAATATTTTGCAGCGACCCATCGTTGAAAAACCATGTGTCTCCGCCATTTTGAACGCCCTGAGTGGTAAAAAACAGAATTGAGCCCCCTTGCAGGATACATGGATCATTCGCAATGTCTGGTAGCGTAGGCCCGGAAATGCCCGGTGGACAATTGTAAAAAACATAACCAATCCCTGGCTGTGTTGCTACGTTTGGATCGCCGGAAAGGTCGGCATCGCCATTGTGCTTGATCTCAATGGAATCACCAAAACACAGGAAAATCTGATACAAATCGGTATCGGTGCTTTGTCCGATGAATTGGCCGACTTCTATTGTCCCGGCGTCGTTGCAAGACCAATCTTGTTGATTTTGAAGGGTATTAGAGGTTTTTAATGGTTTGGATACAGGTTTTTGAGCCGTGGCCAAAGCCGGGAAAAGGAGGACTAGTGCCAAGGACAGCATGTTGTTTTTCATAAGCAGGTGAAGATTTTGGATTTAAATGTTAGCAAAAAAAATATTTAGAGCAATACCCTGCGGAAATTCCCTCAAATCAAAAACTTCCCACCTTCATAGATCTTCTCCCCATCGGCCCAAATTTCCCCGCCCTGGGTCATATCCGTGATCATATCCCAGTGTACGGCGGATTCGTTTTTACCACCGGTCCGCAAGTAAACTCTGCCCGATGGCCATGTGGATGCTTCCGCCGATCTTCTCGTCGAACAGGATGTTTTTTGTGATGCGCTGAAGAAATGATTGGGAGCGGAGAACGACTTTTTAGCTTATCCACGCAGAAGTTGGAGGATTCTATCTTTCAAAACAGGCAAATCGTTTTTGCACAAATCAAATAGCACTTCATGGTCAGCCTTATCGTAATGGTGGGAAATGAAATCGCGGAATCGAATGATTGGATAGGGGTCAATACCTGCTTTTTCTAAAAGTCCGGGAGATTTTTGATCTATCTTTTTGATTTTTTCGCCCACCAGTTGTAGTCTCATGCTGATTGAATCCATCAACATAATTCCATCGTCTGTATCAACGAAATCATCTGCGGACGCAATTTTTTTGAATCGCTCCATTACAATGCCCAAAGAATCGAGCACTGTTTCCAAAGACTCCTGAACAACAATGTCATGCATAGATGATGTCGGACTCAATGGATTTCAAGAAATTCGGGCGTAAATGAGGGCCATTTCTAAGAATATCAACAGGACGCCCAAGGTGGATTTCCAGATATTGCTGCAAACGCATGAGATTTGAAAAATCAGGCGGCATTTCTACAAAGATGTCAATGTCACTGTCCGGTCGTGCAACACCCTTTGCATGAGAGCCAAAAAGACCAATGCTATCAACCCCCATGTTTTTTTTAAACATAGGTTTATGCTCTCTCAAGAATTGAATAATTTCCGCAGTGCCCATGCGTTGAAGTTTGTACAAAAGTACAAAATAAGCAGGAGCACATCCTCATTCCCTCAAATCAAAAACTTCCCATCCAAATAGATCTTCTCCCCATCGGCCCAAATCTCTCCACCCTGTGTCATATCCGTGATCATATCCCAGTGTACGGCGGATTCGTTTTTACCGCCCGTTTGCAGATAACTCTGTCCAATGGCCATGTGGATGCTTCCGCCGATCTTCTCGTCGAACAGGATGTTTTTTGTGATGCGTTGGATGTCGTAGTTTGTGCCAATGGCCGCTTCGCCAAATCGCCTGGTACCTTATTAAGCCTAACATTACACTTGTTGCGTCTGGGTTTGGAAAGCGAGGCAGAACTTAATATGACAGTATTGGCATACTGCTGAAAATTAATATCTAAAACCTAATCTAAGTGATTAGGTTTGCAACAAACTTTTTTATCACAAAATAAATTTTTATGAAACAATTTTCGATTGCCCCCCCCATTTTAAAACAATATGTTTTTTGATTGTTTTATTAAACAGCTGCCTTCAGAATGGTACAGCTCAGAATTACGACCCATCCAATAGTCTGCCGGCGCCTATAGGCGTACCACCATTTGGCCCGCCTTTTAATTTAATCGGTAGGGTTCTTAACTTTGCCCCGTTTGTCCTTCCCGACCCATTTAATGGTTTCGATGACGTTAACGTAAGTGTCGTACATAATCTTCCCTCTTCTCCATTTTACGAACAGTGCTCACGGACTACAACAACTCAAAACATACCCCCAGTGGGTATTAGCTCAGGTTGGTATCAGTGTGAATTTACGATGGATGTTGATGGAACTGATCTGATGCAATTCACATGGAGTAACGACAATAACCCTATTGATGGAGTGACTACCTTTGATATCGTTCAGATTCGCATTGCGGCGGCCTCCCCTACGCAACGTTTTGTAAATCCGTACTCGAATATTGCTGCAGACGTACAAGTTGATGGTCAAATTACCGCTCAATATATTAACTCTTTTCTCCCCGGAGATGCCGAAGAGGTTGCAGCTTTTGTCCTTGGCCTTATCCCAGATTTTACTCAGGTGCCCTCTTGGCGTTTTATACCAGCAGGCCATCTGACCTTGAATCCAACATTTTTTGCACAGTTTGTCGCCAACCCGTTCGCGACCTCTCCGCCTTTTAATTATCCCAATTACTTAGGACAATACGCTACCATACTTTACGCAGCGAACCCTAATGACCATTCTCCCGGCAACTTGGTTCGAGTGGGCGGCGCAGTAGGTGTCAAAATGGGGGATGTCAATTTTTCAAACAGCTATGCAATCCCATTTGCTCCACCGCCACAGGATCGGTCAGAAGAAACGTATACAATCGCGCCACGAATGTTAAAAAAAGGTACAATAGTCCGAGTAACTTGTACGCTAAATGATTCTTTGCAAAATGTGGTTGCATGGCAAACAGGCTTGCGTTTCGACAACAAACAGGTGAGCATTTTTGGCCTTGATGCAGGAGATCTGCCTGAGTTTGGGAAAAACAATTACAATATAATGGATAAATCTGGGGAAATCCGGGCTCTTTGGATACAACCAGAGACTAAAGAGATTGCTCTGGAAAAAGGTACGGAAATGTTTAATATCGTGCTGGAACTGCAACAGGATGTGCAAGAGGGAGAGGCCCTTCTAACTTGGAACGGCAATATGGAAAAGGTCTTTTATCGACTGGACGGTAATAAGATACCCGTGAATGTAGAAGGTAAAGTGACAATACTTTCAGAGCCTTTGTCGGTATCTACTAACCCCAATCCATTTAAAGATTTCCTGGTTGTAAAAGCCGCAGGAGGGGAGGCCGATGCCCAAACCGTTTTCATGTTGCTGGACTTGAATGGTCGAGAAGTAGCACAAACATCGCTTCAACAAGGACAAACCGAGACAAGTATACAAACATCTCAATTGCCCGATGGGATTTATGTACTGAAGACTACCAATAATCAACAATCACTGGTGACACCCGTTGTCAAACTGTAACCTTCTATTTTCAGGGGATATGCCGTATATATATATGTACGGTATATCCCCTGATTTTTTATTCCACAAATGCTCTCCCGTCTTATGAAAAAAATATCCACTACAACATACTTGCTTTTATTATTAGCCACCAGTACCTGCGCCCAACAGATTATCCATGTAAAAGCGGATGCACAGGGCACGGGCAGTGGTCTTAATTGGGCAAATGCAATCCCAAACTTGCAAACAGCCTTGACACAAGCGAATTATGGAACTGAGATAAGAATCGCCTCCGGCACTTATCGCCCAACGAACGGTGTCAACAGAGACTCTACGTTTTACCTCAAAAACGGGTTTCGCCTACGGGGCGGATTTGCAGGAGAAGGCCCAAGCCCTGAAACTCA